>NZ_JAHDIG010000010.1:81194-89394 GCF_020630935.1 Bernardetia sp. | reverse complement strand
AATCAGTAATCAGTAATCAGTAATCAGTAATCAGTAATCAGTAATCAGTAATCAGAGCAAAACTACGTTTTTATCTGTATTATTGTATTTGAAGTATTTTTAGTATAAAAAATTCGTAATTCTAATAATTAAATCCTTGCATTTCCTTCTAAGGTAGTTATTCCTTTTCCAATTAGCAATACTTGATTCTCTTCTAAAAGTTGTAGATGTATTTCGCCACCACGAGCCGAGGCTTGGTAAGCAAAAAAATCTGACTTATGTAGCTTGGTTTGCCAATATTTTGCAAAAAGTCCGTGCGAAACGGCTGAAAGTGCGTCCTCATTTATGCCAATCCACGGACAAAAACAGCGAGAAGTAAAGTCGTAATTTTTCGTTTTGTCAGTACTTCCTTTTGTCGTAACTCCAACTTTTTTTACAGGAAATTGGTATTTATGTTGCACTAATGCTTCAAAATTAGGCTCTAAACTCTCTAACTCTTCTCTGTTTTCCAATTCTAAAATCCAAGTCTGTTTTTGAGGATAATAAATAGTTGAATTAATCTTTTGCTTTGAAATCCCAAGATATTTCAATAAATCAGTATCAATTTCTTTACTTTCAAAAGATTTTTCTACTGGAAACTGCATTTTGATAAAATCTTTTTCTCCTTCAAAATCTTCTTTTTTGATAAGTAAATCGCCACTTCTAGTTCTGAAAGTAACTTTTGAATGAATGCTCTTTATCTCTTCAAAAACTACGTGTGCTGCTGCTAGTGTAGCGTGTCCACACAAGTTTGTTTCTTCTTTTATCATAAACCAACGCACTTCGAAAAGACTTGCAGTTTGCCAATTTTTATCTTCTTCCCTTATATTTTCGTCATATAAAGGGCGTAAAAAAGTAGTTTCAGGCAAATACATTTCTCCAGCAATATTTAGATACTGCTCGTTTGTCAGTGTCTCATCACACAAAAAAACTGCAGCAGGATTACCACTAAAGGGCTTTGGTGCAAAAGCATCTACTTGAAAAAAAGGAAGGGTTTGAATAGGACTAGAAGACATACAAAAGAGAGAAAATAAAACATCATTTTGAAAAGGGTTACAAAAAAACGATTATTTTCTCAAAATTCCGAATTTGAATCTTCAAAATCAGTTTTAATAGCTTCTATAAATTGTTGTCAAGATTTCTTCCATCTTATTACCAATGGTTCTTGAAGACTCTCTATGATGATTGTTTTGGAATGAAAAACAGAATTTCCTTCCAGATTTAGTAACTAAAAATCCACTTAGGCAGTGATTGTTGCTAATTGTTCCTGTCTTTCCATATAAAAAAGGCTCTCCATTTCTAGGATAGTCGTATCTGCTTCTAAGTGTTCCTGCCTTTCCACCAATGGCAAGCGTTTCAAATACTTGCTCTTCTCCCATGTCTTTTCGGATAGAAAGAAGCATCTGAACAAAATTACGAGGTGTAAAAAGATTGTAGCGAGAAAGTCCTGAACCATCTACCCAACGAGGACGATTATAAAACTTTCCAAAATAATTTTTATTCAAATATTCGATAACATCCCTTGAAGAAAGCGTTCCGAAAAGCTCTGCCGAACACATCAAGAGCGTTTGTTCTGCCAAAAAATTATCGCTCTGTTGCATCATTCGCTTGTACATATCATCACTCTTTGCTGTATAAAACATATACACATTGTCTGGCATAGGGTAGTCTATATGCTTAACTTCCAAGCCTAATTTGTCTTGTAAAAGAGTTGTGATAAGCTCTGGTGTTACGTGAAAAGGAATTGTTTTACCGTCTTTATAATAAAGGTCTCCAATATTGTACTCAAACGAGTTTACTCCTAAATCTCTTTCAATTCTAAAATTTTCTGTTCTGATTTCACTATTTTCCTTGATTTTGTCTTTAAAAAACTCTGGATAAACTTCTATTTCACAAGATGGGTCAGCTTCAAAATAAATAGCATTACCATATATCGGAAAAACCGATTTTTCTACACCATAGCTCGTCCTGTAATCTTCCCACGCCCAACCATCTCCAAAAGGTTCGTCTTTATAATTGGTAGTGGAAAAATAAAGGGTTTTAGTCTTAGACTTTAAGAGTAAAAAATCAATCACTGCCGAATTATTAAAGACAGGATGCAAAAAAGTAGGGTCACCTGTTCCCCAAAAAATCAGAGAATCGCCTTTTTCAAAATAGCTAAGGGAAGGAAGGCGCTCACCCAAAATTTTGGTAGCTGCAAAAAGAGAAGCTATTTTAACATTCGAAGCAGGAGTAAAATACTTATCTGCATTGTATTCAAAGAGGTATTTGGAACTATCTATGTCGTACAAAGCAAATCCATGAAAACTGTCTTTAAAACAATCTTCACTAAAAACTTCTATCAAATTTTCAATATAATCATTGCTTTTCTTTTGAGCAGCAGATGGAAGACAAATAAGACATAAGCCAAAAATTAGTAAAGTAAATAATGCTTTTGAATAGATAAATTTGATTCTCATAATCTGGATGTAAAAAATAATAACAGAGGTAAAATTTGGTAATTATCGTAGTAGGCAATTTTTAAGTACTTTTGAAAATAATTTACTAAAAAAACAATCAGCTCAAATTCTCAAAATGGCTACTTCTCCTTTCGCTCTTGATAACGAAGAACTAAAAAATAGTGTTCAAGTTTTGCTCCTATTGCATCTAAAACCCAATAAGATTTCAGATTTGATAGCAGAAGCCTATAAAAATACAGCTAAAAATTGGCAAGAAGAAATATTTTATCTAGTAAAAAATAAGTTTGAGGAAAAAGAAACTCAAGAGACATTCTTTGCAAAGAAATTAGAGGCAGATATATCAGAAAGTATATACGAAAGTCCTGTTTGGCAAAAAATAAATGCTTTATCATTTGAGGAAAAACTCCCTTATCTGCTACATCATATTTTGGGTTGGGACAATGAGAAAGTTGGAAAACTCTTACAGCTTTCTATTTCAGAAATAGAAGTTCTGTTTGTCAGAATATTGAAAAAATTGGAAAATTAATTCATAAAAAAACCCATTGCTAAGTTTCTTGTAGCAATGAGTAAAAATAATTTTACCTAGAGAAAAGACACGGCTTTTTCTTACAAATCAAAGGATAATATTTTTGTAATTACTTTGCATATTCCTTTTTGAGCTTTTTAGGAAATACTTTTTTGAGTTTTTCGACTTTTGGACTGATAATAAAAGCACAATACCCTTGTGTTTTGTTATTGTTATAATAGTTTTGATGATAATTTTCAGCTTCATAAAACTTTCCCAAAGGCGTAATTTCCGTAACAATAGGTCTATCAAAAACCTTTTCTTCAGTTAGTCTTTTCATATAAAACTCTGCCTTTTCTTTCTGCTCTTCATTATGATAAAAAACAGCCGAACGGTATTGTGTTCCGATATCATTTCCTTGTCTGTTGAGGGTTGTTGGGTCGTGGGTTGCCCAAAAAACTTCTAAAAGCTCATCAAAAGAAATGATTTCTGGGTTGTATGTAATCTGTGCTACTTCGGCGTGTCCTGTCGTACCTGTACAGATTTCTTTGTAGGTCGGATTTTCAGTTTGCCCTCCTGTATAGCCAGAAATAACTGTATCTACACCCTCCAAACGCTGAAAAACAGCTTCTATACACCAAAAGCATCCTGCTCCAAAAGTCGCTTTTTCTAAATTTTGATTTGACATAGTTGTATTTTTTGTATTTACTTTATCTTGAGTTGAGTCCATAGAATCTTTTGCATGTGCTTTTTGTTTTGGAGAACAGGCACTTGAAAAAACAAACAACAAACTTATCAGACATAAGACAGTAAAAGGAAATATAGCTTTGTTATTCATAGAGATAATTTTTTTTAAACTTTCACAATGAAAGTATCAATAGTTATACTTATTTGAAACAAAACTGGTATTTTTAAGACTTTGTTAGAGGATTTATCAATTTTTGTGAACTACGTTTCATACCTACTCAACCCTAGTTATGCAAGAGTCAGAAGCCGTCAGCCAGTATATTTTCAGACAAGAAAATTTTCAAAACGAACTTTTTTATGTGCGTAAAATCATCTCTAAAAACCTTTCTGACATAGAGGAGTCTATAAAATGGGGCATTCCATTTTATAATTACAAAGAAAAACCATTACTTTATCTCCATCCTAAAGAACAACTAATTATTGGCTTTATGGATGGCATGCACTTAGAAGATGAAGATAATCTCTTTGCTATGAAATCTTTTTCACTCAAGCGTATTCGCCACGTTTATTTTCCGATAGTCAATGAAGAAAATATAGAAAAACTAACAGACGAAGAGCTAGAACTCCTAAATGAAACAAGTGAAGAATTTGAAGAACGGTTTTGTAAAATGCTAAAAAAAGCTGCTGATTTTATTGAAAATAAAAGAATGAAATAGTTTTACTCTTCTATCCATTTCTTTTTATTTCTCTCTCTTTCCAATGTTACTTTAGACCATTTGCAAACTCCTCCGATGGGAGCATTGTATTTGTGTACGACTACTTTTGCACTATCAACTTTCGGAATTTCTTCTAAAATCCCATTTAAAATATTTCCTGCCAAATGCTCTAAAAGCTTTGCTGGTGTATTTACCTCTCGCTCTACTATTTTATATAGATGTCCATAGTCCACAGTATCTTTCACTTTATCACTTTTTGAGGCTTTCTCTAAGTCTGCATCTACTTCAACATCAATACGATAACGATTGCCAATAATGCGTTCTTCTTTATGCACACCGTGCTTTGCAAAAAACTCCAATTCTTCTAAAGCTATTTTTCCCATTGTGTCTTAATAAGTTGATATATGCAAAAAAACAAAGTTACACTAAAATTGAACTTCAATCCGTATTTATATTTGTTTCTTTGCCCAAACTACTCTAAATTAGTTCTACATAAGAAATTATTGTGAGCCTAACTATTTATTTACATGAAGATTTATCTTACTCGTTTCCGTTTTGGCAATTCGCTTTTTGTGGCTTTGGTGTGTAGTCTATTTTTTTTATCTGCAAAATCGTATAGTCAAGACTTAGTTCCATTTTATCAAAGCAGCGAAGATGGTGCTATACAAAAATATGGTTACAAAGATAAAAAAACAGGAATGATTTTGATTCCTGCACACTACTCACAAGCACTGGACTTTGAGCAAGTAAAAGATGCTCAAAACAAACCTATCAATATTGCTAAAGTAAAAAGAAACGGACGCTGGGGATACATTACGGAAGACGACTATCCATTCATTCCCATCATTTATCAAGAACTTGGTAATTTTAGAGAAGGTAGAGCCGTAGCACGCCTAGAAGGTAGAGCTGGCTTTGTGGATATTCAAAATGTTTCTGTTGTTCCATTTGAATATTCTTATGCCTATCCTTTCAAAAATGGAATGGCTAGAGTCCAAAAAAACAATCGTATTGGCTTTGTAAATTTAGAGGGAAAATTAGTGATTGATTTAATCTACGAAGATGCTTACAATTTTTCAGAAGAACTGGCTTACGTTCGCAAAGATGGAAAATATGGTTTCATAGACAAAACAGGAAAGGAAATTATACCTTTTGAATATGAAAATGCTAAAGACTTTGAAAAAGGAACAGCATTAGTTCAAAAAAACGGATTATGGGGCAAAATAGATAAAGAAGGCAAACCCGTAGTAGAAATTATTTATAAAGATATTCCTTTTTTTTATGAAGGATTAGCAGAAGTAAGAACAGCAGAAAACGATGGCAAATGGGGCTATATCAATGAAAACGGAGAAACAGTTGTTGATTTTATCTATGATGAGGCAAAATATTTTTCAGAAGGTTTAGGAGCAGTAAGAAAAGGAAACGATTGGTCTTTTATTGACAAAACAGGAAAAGAGGTTTTTAAATCTCCTTATCCTATTTATGAACCTTTTGTAGATGGCTTGTCAAAAGTATATCAAGACGACCTTTTTGGTATGATAGATAGAAATGGAAAACTTGTTGTCCCAATTATTTATCAAGAAATAGAAAGTTTTGAAAATGGAATTGCTCAAGTAAAGAAAGACAATCACTGGGGCATTATCAATAAAAAAGGCGAAATCATTACCCCTTTAGAATACGATGAAATAAATCGTATCACTAATCAGCTTGCTTGGGTAAGAAAACTCAACAAGTATGGGTTTATGGGAGAAAGTGGAAAAGTAATAGTTCCGACCCAATACGACGAAGTAGATATTTTTTATAAGAACAATCTTATTTTAGTCAGAAAAAATAAATATTGGGGAGCTATCAGCCCAATGGGAAAAGTATTACAAGAGCCTATCTATGAAAAAATAGAACAGTTGAGCAACGATTATTTAAAAGTCCACCTCAATGGAAAAGTAGGTTTGATGAACTCTGATGGAAAAATTACAGTTCCTGTTACCTATAACGAAATAGGTCAATTTTTCAGAGGAAAAGCGATTGCTCGTATCAATGGAAATTTTGGGATTATCAGAAGAGAAGGCAAACCACTTTCTAAATTCAAATGGAATTATATTTATCCTTATTCAGATGGTTTTGCGCTTGCCAAATACCACGACGGAACATATACTTACCTCAATGAAAAGGGGAAAAATCTAAAGCAAAAATTTGAAGATGCAAAACCTTTTTCTTCAAGGTTTGCAGCCGTAAAAGAAAATGGAAAGTGGGGTTTTATAGATACAAAAGGAAAATGGCTCATAGAACCAAATTATAAAATGGTAGAATCTTTCCAAAACGGTCTTGCTCTTGCCTTAGAAAATACTGCTGATGAAAGTAAGAAAACTAAATATGGTTATTTGGCAGCTGATGGAAGTTGGGTAATTGCACCCAGTTTTGAAGAAGCCTACTCATTTTCAGAAGGGTTTGCAGCCGTAAAAAAAGATGGAAAATGGGGATATATTTCCATTAGTGGAAATCCATTTATAGAATTTAACTATGCCAATGCTCTTCCTTTTTTAGACGAACAAGGCTGGGTAAAATACGGAGACGACTGGCAAGCCATTGATAAATTTGGTAACCGTTATTTACAAGTAGCTTCGGCTTCAGATATTTTCATCGATATAGATGAAATTCCTTTTATGTGGACAGAAGACGAAACCAATGGAAAAATGGGGCTGCATGTAGATAATGAAAACGTAATGCCGTTTGCCTATGATAGAATTAGCTCAACTGTGGGTAGAAATAGAATTTTTTTGGAGCGAAATGGTAAATGGAACTACTTAAACGCAAAAAATCAGATTGTTCAATATAATTTCGATGATGTAGATTATATGCTGATGGCAAACAATGCTATTATGAAAAAAGTAAAAAAAGAAGGAAAATATGGCTTTTTTAATACAAAAACTGAAAAAATAGAAATTCCAATAGAATACGATAATGCAGAATCCTTCTTTTATATTTATCCTACAAGTTCTGGTTTTGGAGAAGATGTAGAACCCCTTGCAGGATATGCAAAAGTAGAACGTAATGGCAAATGGGGAATTATTGATATGGAAGGAGAAATGCTCATTCCTATTGTATATGACCAAATAGATAATTTTTCAGAAGGGTATGCAAAAGTTATCTTAAATGGCAAACATGGTTATGTCAGTACAGATGCAAAAGTGATACTGCCTATTGAATTTGAACATGCTGGAGATTTTAAAAATGGAAAAGCAGAAGTAAAGAAAAATGGAAAGTGGGGAATGATAAATCATAAAGGGGAAGAAATTGTGCCGATAAAATACGAACAAATTCGTTTTACCAACAATGATAATATCATAATTATTGCTGAAAAAACAGATGATAGATTGGAATATGGATTTATAGATTTACGCACAAATGGTGAGCAAAAAATCAATACCAACCGTTACTCGTCTGTCAGTTCTGTCTTTATTAGTGGTCTTTTAGAAGTAGCTGCTAATGGAAAAAAGGGATTTGTCAATCAAGACGGAGAAGAAGTTATCAGTACAGAATATGATGATGTAGGTACGACAGAAGAAGAACCTATTGCTGTCAGAAAAGGCGAAAAGTGGGGATATGTAAACCGAGCAGGAAAAATAGTAATTCCATTTGTTTATGATTATGCTGAAGGTTTTGGAACAACAGGGCAAGCTCTTGTAGAAAAAGATGGAGAACGCTATTACATCAATAAAAGTGGACGACGAGAAGCACAGAAAAATGAGTTAGATTTCTTTGATGAAAGCGATACAGACTGGTAAAATGCAGTTACCAGTTACCAGTTACCAGTTACCAGT
>NZ_JAHDIG010000010.1:74911-81094 GCF_020630935.1 Bernardetia sp. | reverse complement strand
CAGTTACCAGTTACCAGTTACCAGTTACCAGTGCAAAACTACGTTTCTTGAATGGTTATTGTCTTTTAAGTCAAAAAATTCGTAATTCTAATGTCAAAATTATATATTTTCTATATTCCTTGTAAAGATGAAGCTGAAACCTCATATCTTTCAAAGCTACTCTTAGATGCAAAACTCATTGCTTGTACTAATTCAATGCCTATCAAAAGCTGTTATTTTTGGCAAGGAGAAATTCAAAACGATGATGAGCAGGTTCTGATAGCCAAAACGCTACCACAGAAATCAAAAGAAGTTATGAAGTTTGTAGAAAAACATCATTCTTATGATACGCCTTGTGTTGCCTCTTGGGAAATTGAAGTAAATCAAAAGTATTTTGAATGGGTAGAAAGTCAAATGTAGATTTTTATGGAAGAAATTAAATTATATAAATCACCACGACAAGGATTTTTTCTATTTCTAGTAGGATTTATTTTCTTTGTTATTGGTGTAGTGATGATTTCAGATAATAACTCTTTTGAAGGTTGGATGTGTACAATTTTTTTTGGATTATGTGCTTTATTTGGCTTGTATGTAATTTTAGATAAGAAGCCTCAAGTTATAATTAATGAGACAGGAATATGGCAAAGAACTGCATTTTGGAAAAAACATAACCTTGATAATATTATTGAATGGAGTTCTATAAAAGAAGTATATACTCGTTCTGTGAATAGTAATGAGTTTCTCTGTCTCGTTCTGACAGAAAAAATAGAAAAAAAGCCAAGTTTGCTGCAAAAATTCAATAAAAATATGGGCTTTCAAGACATAAATATCAACTTAGGACTCATCAGAGTTGATGAACACAAATTAGCTGAATTTGTCAATCAAATGCTCTATGCCAACGAAGAACAGAAAAAATATCTCCTTCAAAACTTCATTATTCCAAAACCTAAAGGTTTTTTGTCAAAAATCAAACTCTGGTAGCTTTGCATCTATGAAATCTACACGACTTCCTTTTCAAGAATTATTACCAAAAAGTCAAAAATTACTTTCTGTATTGGCTATTTTACCCAATGAAAATATTTTGAGTTCATTTTTAGAACTACATTTTTCTTTTGATGAAGGTGAAAAAAACATCGACCTTTTAAGTCCAATTTTAGGAGAAGAAAGTGGTGAAGACTATATCAAATCTATGCTGATGTCCATTGGCAACCCAAGTGAGGAATATGTTGATTCACACATTGAAAAAGTCAGATTAGAAAAAGGAAAAAAAGCACTAGCAGAACCAATAAAAACACTTCTTTCTCAAAACTGGATAGAAAAAACAGAAGAAAATGATATTACATATTATTTTCTACCCCAAGAAAATAGAACACAGCTTTTAAAAACTCAACAAGAACAGATTTGGAAACATACATATTCTTTTTTGCAAAGTTGGGAATACAAAATGCAGTCTGCTACACTTTTGGATAAAAATTATGAGGTATATTCAGACTATACTAAATATTTTTTACAGCTAAGTGAAACAGAAAATCCTTTTTTAGAGGTAGAAAATGGAATTATTCAAGACTTAATCGCTAAAATTTGTAAAAAAATAGCTCTTTATGGTTTTGATAATGAATATCTTGATGATGCGTTTTTCTTTATTGAAAAAGCTGCATTCCTTCAAAAAAAACTCACAGAAAAATTCCCCCAAAATACAGAGTATGAAAGTGAATTAGGAACAATGTATGAGAAATGGGGCGATATGCTCTATAAACTAGGACATACCAAAACAGCTTTTAGCTTTTATAACTTGAAAGTAGGCATAGCAGAAAAATTAGTCAAGTTATTTCCCAATGATGATGATTTGCTTTTTGATTTGGCGAGTTTGTATGGAGGAATAGGCAAGTTAGAATTTGAAAGAGAACATTATCATCAAGCTCTTGAATGGTATGAGTTGCAAGCCGATTTTATAAAAGAAAGAGAAGAATTGATGGAAGATGTAGATTACCTTCATTTATTACAAGAAGCCACAAATTACCTAGCAGAAATAAAAGATTTTCGTGATTATCATATTATGGCATTGGAAAGTAGAATAGAAAACTGTGATTATTTAGAAAAACTAGCCTACGAATTTTCAGAAGTTTTGACAGCAGAACAAGAAATAAATTATGCAGATAATTTGGCTAAAAATTTTCAGAAAATAGGCGATTTATATTATACAAAAAAACAGATTCCTCTTGCCATAGATTATTTTCAGTATCAGATAGACACCTACAAACACCTCATAGACGACGCAGAACATCAAGAGGATAAAGATTACTTTCAGAATGCTATGAGTATAGGCAAAGTAAAATTAGCAAGATGTTATATCAAAACAGAGCAAAACGAGAGAGCATTAGAAATATTAAAAGAAGCTGAACACCTTTTCTTGGACATACAAAGCCCCTCTTCTGATGAGGAAGACAGGCAAATAATTGAAAAAAGTCTCAAAGTAGTAAGAGATTTAATGAAGAAAATTACAATGCTATTTATTCTCTGTAACTTTATTCAACTTTTTTCGTAACAGTTGTGTTTCATATCAACATTGTATTTTATATATTGAACCCTCAAATATTTCATTTCGTAAAAAATAAAATCTTTTATCCAAAAAATTATGAGTAAAGCACGTGTTATTACCGATTTTGAAAAACTTTCTTCTGATTTACAAGAACAAATCAAACTTGTATATCCAGAAGGATATAGCCAACACCTCATTACTTTTAAAAATAAAGACAACCAAACCGTTAGTGCTTTGCGCTTCGAAACAGATGAAAAAATTTATCTAGTAAGAATGTCAGTAGCGACAGCTCTCCAGCTTATAGAAGACGATGATGATTTTGATGATGAAGGATTCTTGAAAGAAGAAGTAAAAAATCAGTACGAAGATGAACACGCTGAAGTAGATTATCTCTCAGAAAATGATAACTACGACGATGATTCTGATGACGATGACGAAGATTAATATTACCAAAAAAGACAGAGCTCAAACTCTGTCTTTTTTATTTCTCAATCATTTTTAGCATTCTTTCCACTACTTTTCAAAATAGATTCAAGTAAAACTCCTAACACAATTACCATCACACAGCCAATCAGATTGTACCACAAAAAGCCAATTTCGAAGGTTTCTCTTAGGAAAATGTAATGAAAAATAATGAGTGATTCGCTAATTATGGCAGCCACAAAAACAGCGTTTGATTTTACTTTCTTGATATAAAAAGCGACCAAGAATATTCCTAAGATTGTCCCATAAAAAAGTGAACCCAAAATATTTACAGCCTGTATCAGATTATCTAGCTGAGTGGCAAGCATCGCAAAAAATATGGCATAAATACCCCAAAACATCGTAAATCCTTTAGAGGCTTTTACATAATGTTCGTCATCTTTATCTTTTACCATAGAGCGTTTATAAATATCAATTACCGTCGTCGAACCTAGTGCATTGAGTTCAGAAGAAGCCGAAGACATCGCTGCCGAAAGCATTACCGAAACCAAAAGACCAATCAGCCCAATAGGCAGATAATCTAAAACAAAGTTGATGAAAGCATAATCCAAATCGTTATTGCTAAGGCGTTTTGCTTCTAACTTATCATTTTTATCAATACTGTTGATGATAGCTGTGGCTTTGTTTCGAAGTACATCATTTTGAGCATTATAAAGACGAATTTTATGAGCGTAGGTAGTATCTAATGTTCTATTTTGCTGCTCTGCTTTTTCTTTTTCTTCCAAAAAGTCAAAAATAACCTGCTTTTTCTCTTCAAAATTTTGTGAATACTGATTTTCTAATTGCTTGAGTTCCTCTGCTTTCACTATATTTTCTTGTACAAATTTTTCTTTCTTTACCTTGTTAAAAAAGATAGGGGGTTGATAAAACTGATAAAAAGCAAAAAGAAATACTCCTACCAAAAGAATCAAAAACTGCATTGGAATCTTTACCATTCCGTTCATCAGAAGCCCAACACGAGTTTGAGCAATAGATTTTCCTGTCAAGTAACGCTGCACTTGCGACTGGTCAGTTCCGAAATAAGAAAGAGCCAAAAATAGCCCTCCTATAATTCCAGACCAAACATTATAACGATTATTTATATCAAATTCTAAGTTAATGACTTCCAATCTGCCCACAGCACCAGCCACGCTTAGTGCATCTGTAACAGAAACTTCTTTAGGTAAAAGTGAAATCAAAATATATCCTGCTGCCACCATTCCAATCAAAATAACAAGCATTTGTTGCTTTTGTGTCTGACTAACTGCCTTTGTTCCTCCAAAAACGGTATAAGCAATCACAACAATTCCAATAATGACAATCAGATAATAAATATTCCAACCCAAAACCGTAGAGAGAATAATTGCAGGTGCATAAATGGAAAGTCCAGCAGCCAAACCACGCTGAGTAAGAAAAAGTGCAGCCCCCAAAGAACGAGTTTTTAAGTCAAAGCGATTTTCTAAATATTCATACGCTGTATAAACATTGAGTTTATGATAAATGGGGACGGCTGTAATGGACAAAATTACCATAGCGATAGGCAAACCAAAATAAAACTGTACGAAACCCATTCCGTTACCAAATGCTTGTCCGGGGGTAGAGAGAAAAGTAATCGCACTAGCTTGCGTCGCCATAATAGACAACCCAATCGTAAACCAGTTCATGTCTCTATCCGAGAGTAAATAGCCTTGTAAATTTTTACTTTGTTTGCGTGTCTTCCAAATTCCGTAAGCAATTATCAAAACTTGTGTCGCAATCAGTACAATCCAGTCTAAAGTATTCATTTTTTCAGTTAGCCGTAAACAGTTATCAGTAACCAGTAAGATGCACTATGTTGCATTCTCTGTGTAACTCTGTGTTTTAAAGTGTATTTGTATTTTCTCTTTTAACTCTCTAAACTCTGTGGTTTAAAAATTAAAATAACTTCCAAACAAATAAAAAAGAAGAATCAAAAATAACAGTTCTCCTATTACTACGCTATAAAACATCTTCCATGTTCCGAAGATAGGAGGTTTCTCAAATTCATTACTTTCATTTTCTTTTACAAACTCGTCCATAATTTTTGTAATTTGAATAACTATGATTTATTCCATCCTAAAACTAATCAAAACACTGCATTTATGCGAACCTTTAGCATTTTTTGTGTATTTATAATCCAACACAAATACTTACAAGCTAACTTTCTAATGAATTTGAAAGCTCTAAATTTACTCCTCCTCACCAGTAGTATCATTTTCACCTTTTTTCTTTTTCTTCTTCTTGCTCGTCGTTTCTTCCATACCAACATCGTCTGAATCAAAATCTTCAGAAGCAAAACAACAGCTACAAGCAGAAGCCTCATCATCATTATCTCCACATCCATTGCAACTACAACAGCTATCACAAGAACAACAATTATCACAACTACAACAACCATCACAAGAACAGCAGCAATCGCTATCTCCATCACAATCGCAATCACAGTCGCAATCATTTTTCATCAGAATAGGCTCTGTAATCGTTGTTTTACAGCTTTTCTGAATGCCATTTTTGATAATCTGACGCTCTAACCTTTCAAAAGCATTGTTGAGCCAGTCTTCAAAATCTAGATTTTGTAGTGTCTTTAGTTCATATTTTAGTTGGTAGAGTAGCCTTTGAAATTCTTGCTTGTAGAAATAATAGGCTTCTTCAAAAGAAATGTTTTCATTTTTTACTCTACTCAAAATTGGATTATATGCTCCTTTGGCTGCATCTTCTGCCCAATCTGTCAAAGCATCTGAAAGAGGAATAAGACGACCTATTTTATAGAAAAAATCTGATAAAAACTGCTTTTTGTCTTTCGGAATAGTCGTAAGCAGAGCTAGTTCTTCAAATAATGTTTTACTCAACACTCCTGAACTGTGTAGCGTGGTTTCAAAATTTGTAGGGTCGTTTTGTGTAATAAAAATATGTTCTTCAAAAGCATCCTGAGAAGTCTTTGAAAGCGAATTGTATATTTTCTGTTGTTTTTTATCCAACACTTTGAGTAGTAAACGAGCAATATTTGACTTCCTATCAATTTTTATGTCTGTCAGCTTTAAACTAGCAAGCAGAATAGAAAAATCGGCAGCCTTGTCAATGACTGGGTTGGTTTCAGTTCGGTGTGAGTAAACATATAGCTTCGCAGGACAAGCCGTTTTGATGGTTTTGCTTTTCGAATAGTAAGGACGTAAGGCAAGCAAAGC
>NZ_JAHDIG010000010.1:0-74901 GCF_020630935.1 Bernardetia sp. | reverse complement strand
GACGAGCAGCGAAAAAGGCTGACTATGTTTTTTACGAAGACTAGCACAAACTCCACAATACGCATTTCGATACGATTGTAGATTAGGGGTGTTTTTTTTAAACACAGGGCGAATATGTCCTAACATAGTTCTTTAAAGATAAATTTGGTGTATTTTTTATCTTCAAAATACAATTATTTTTCAAAAGCGACAATTACAAAACTGTGATTTTGGTAATATCTTATTATCTTTCTATCAAAAAAATAGTATCTTGTAATCATTCCATTTTTTATTTTTCACAACACACAAAAATTATGATAGACGACTTACTACAACTTGCACAGGCTCAACTTGGCTCACAACTTAAACAAGAAGTAGGCTTTTCAGAAGAACAAGTAGAAAAAACAGCTCATGTAGCCAAAGATGCATTTCTTACACAAATAGCAAGCGAAGCACTAAGTGGAAATCTGCCTCAGCTTTTAGATATTTTTAATGGAAAAGCCACTTCCACAACAGCCAATCCGTTAGTTATGCGTCTTGTTAATCAGTTTGGTGGTGATTTAATGGAGAAAATGGGGGTTTCAAAAGAAACGGCTGCAATGGTTTCGAATATGGTTATTCCTTTTATTATGTCAAAGATTGCTTCTCCAGAAACAGGAAAAGCTGAAGACGAAGGTTCGATGATGTCTCAACTGGGACTTGACAACCTAGATAATATTGGTGGATTGCTTGGGGGGCTGCTTGGTAAAAAAGGTGGACTGGGAGGATTTTTTAGTTAAATCTATTTTGGTACTTTGTTTCTCATAGTCAGAACACAAAATCGGCTATGAGAGATTTTTTTAAAACGCACAAAAATTTAAAAAATTTATGACTACTAGTCCAATAGATAAAATTATAAGTGATGCTGAGGCTAACCTAGCTAATAAGGTAAAAGCAGAGGTTAGTGTACCTGACGGACAAATACACCAAGTTTTTGAACTTGGAAAAAACTCTTTTATTCGTCTGTTGGAAAGCGAAGCAGGAGCAGGACACTTTGATGAGTTTTTGAAAGTCTATAATGGAACAGCCTCTTCGCTGTCTGTGGCACAAATTACGTCTCTGATGGAATACTATCATGCCAAAAAACTTAGAGAAAGTTTGAGTTTTTCAGATATGAATGCAGAAAAAGCATCAAAAATAGTTTCGCCTTTTTTTATCAAACAAATAAATAGCAATAAGTCAAATAAAGCCACAGATATAAAAACATTATGTACTCAGATGGGGCTGGAAGATTGCATTTCGAATTTAGAGGCTCTCAAAAAAAGGTGGGACGATTTGTCTCCAGAAGAAAAAAAGCAACTTAGTCGTTGAAAATTTATTTTTTTTGTTCTAAAAAATACTTCCTTGATTTTACTTACCAACCCATTACTGTTCAAAATTTTACCAAGCCCTCCTCGTGCAATGGCTTTATTTCCTTTCGTTTTGGTGGAAGAAGTGGATGACAAATACGATAAAGTATTAATCAACCATGAGAAAATACACTTACGTCAGCAGTTAGAGATGTTGATTGTTCCTTTTTACTTGGCTTATTTAGGACATTATATTGTCCAACTTATTAGGTTTAAAGAACATCACAAGGCATATATGAATATTGTTTTTGAAAGAGAAGCCTACCAAAACGAATCTGATTTGGAATATCTTAGAAAACGAAAAATTTGGGGATTTTGGAAATATTGGAGCAAATGAAAGCCTTTTAGAGATATTTATTTTGATAAAATAAAAAATAAATAAAACTTTTCGTTAAAAAAACGTTATATTTACGTGTCCTTTAAATATTACTGCTAAAGGATACAAAAAGAGGATAAGTCTGCAATATAATTTCAACATTACTCATACAGTAATTGATATATATTCACCAACTTATATTTTTGTGATATTTTTTATAAAAATCAAAGTCATTCCTCTCATCTTTTCAATCAATGTATTTTCCACTTTTGAAAATATTCTGATACTAGAGTATTTATAAAGTATCTACAATACATTTTTTGTACAATCATTATTTAACAGATGTTGATATAAAATTTCAAGCATACATTTATTAATTAATTGTAGTTTTTAATACTATAAAGCTATATCAATATCTCTTTTACTATATCTTTTATCATAACAACTTCACGTTTTTTTCTATCATTGATTTAATATCCTTACTAAACTTGGATTAAATCTTTAAAAAAATTAGAATCAAACCATTATCCCTACCAACCTTATAAGCCAATATGTATAATATTGAGGAACTCAATGTTCGCTTACTCTCCGAATTGCGTACTATCGCCACTGAAATGGGCTTAAAAAATTATAGCCGACTGACTAAAAAAGACCTTATCTACAAAATCTTAGACCACCAAGCAACTAATGGTGAGGACGAAGATGTAGAGCAAGAAAAAGAAGCTGTACCTGCTTCTGAAACCACAAAAGAGAACAAAAACGAAGTCTCTGAAAAAAAACCTTCTGGTTACAAACTGCCAACCTTTAGTTTTTTGAAAAGAGACAAAGAAAACAAAGAAGATACTGGAGAAAAAACTTCTAAAAAAGAATCTGATAGTAGTGTATCCGATGAGTCTAAAAAATCAGATAACACAAAACAAGATGATTCAGTAGAACGAGTGAGAGAAACATTGCGTGAAAGAAAACGTGAAAATGTTACTCGTTCTAATAATACCAGTAGTAATGAAGATTCTGACAAAACAGAAAGACGTTCTAGACTAGACCGTAATGACGACAGACAAGAAAACGATAATTTGCGTCGTAGAAGCAGAGTAAATGTAAAAGAAACAGATTCAAAATCTAATGTACATAGAGCTTCACAGCGTTCAAAGCCAAATGAAGAGGAAAAGGAAAGCTCTTCTAATCGTTCTGAAAAGTCAAACCATAATTCTGAAAAAAATTCAGATAAAAAGGAACGTTCTTCAAACAAAAAATATAACATTCGTGAGTTTGATGGCGTGGTAACTAGCGAAGGAGTTTTGGAAGTTATTTCTGATGGCTATGGCTTCTTGCGTTCTTCTGACTACAACTATTTGGCAAGTCCTGATGATGTATATATCTCTCCTTCTCAAATCAAACTTTTAGGCTTGAAAACTGGAGATACTGTCAGAGGACAGATTCGTCCACCAAAAGACGGAGAAAAATACTTTGCCTTGCTCAGAATTGAATCTGTAAATGGCAAAACAACCGAACAAATAAGAGACCGTGTTTCTTTCGAACACCTTACTCCACTTTTCCCTCGTGAACGCCTTAATCTTTCCACAAAACCAAATACTTATTCAACAAGAATGTTGGATTTGTTTGCACCTATCGGAAAAGGGCAACGTGGAATGATTGTAGCACAGCCCAAAACTGGTAAAACAGTACTTTTAAAGGAAATTGCTAATGCGATTGCTGAAAATCACCCAGAATGTTATCTGATTGTTCTTTTGATAGACGAGCGTCCAGAGGAGGTAACGGATATGGAACGCAGTGTAAGAGGCGAAGTTGTGGCTTCTACCTTTGATGAGCAAGCCGACAGACATGTAAAAGTTTCTAATATGGTCTTGGAAAAAGCCAAGCGTTTGGTAGAGTGTGGACACGATGTGGTTATTCTCTTGGATTCAATTACTCGTTTGGCTCGTGCATATAATACAACTGTTCCATCATCTGGAAAAATTCTTTCTGGTGGTGTAGATGCTAATGCACTTCACAAACCAAAACGTTTCTTTGGTGCAGCTCGTAATGTAGAAAATGGTGGTTCACTCACTATTATTGCCACAGCACTTATTGATACAGGTTCTAAAATGGATGAAGTTATCTTTGAAGAATTTAAGGGAACAGGCAACATGGAACTCCAACTTGATCGTAAACTTGCTAATAAGCGTGTTTATCCTGCTATTGATATTCCTGCTTCGGGTACTCGTCGTGAAGATTTACTCTTAGACAAAGATGTATTACAGCGTGTTTGGATTTTGCGTAGAATGATGAATGATATGCATTCTAATGAAGCAATGGATTATATGCTCAAGCACATGAGAGGAACAAAATCTAATGATGAATTTTTGGCTTCTATGGATAACTAAGCATTTATCTTAAATTCTTTTATCAAAAAAAAAATCAGACAATCTACTTTAAGAAATTGTCTGATTTTTTTTGATGTATGCTTTACTCATTAATTTAATTTGAGAACTAATTTGTCCTTATACTTCTTAGCAATATTGTATCCCCACTTTATAAAAGGCTTTTCTATAACATAATAAAGAAACGTTGCAAAGAGGAGTGAAAGAGGAATTACTAAACCATATCTGACTATTATGTGTGTTAGATAAAAAGAACCGATTTTAGATAGAAACCATTCAAAGTGAGGCTCTAAAATATTTACAAAAATAAGCCAATGCCCAATGTAGAGTCCATAGGAAATATCTCCTAAAAATAATAATGGTTTGGTTTCTATTCTTTTTTGAAATTTGGGAGCAGACATTGCCAAAACTAGCCAAATAACACATCCGAAAGCACCGAGAAAAAATCCTAATTCTGTATTAGTTGCTTTAAAATTTTCGTGAGGAACAATAATAAAATGAATTTGTTCGAAGGAGCATAAAAGAAATCCAATAAAAAACAGTACATATCTTTTTGCTTTGCTTAGTTCTAGTTGCTGTATTTTATCAAAGTTCATAGCAAGTAAAATTCCTAAGCAAAAGTGTAAAACATAGACTCTAAACCCAAATAGAAACCAAAATAAAAAAGCTGCCACAAATAAAAGTTTGACATTTCGCATAGCCAAGACAAGCAAGAAAAGAAAAATCAAAGACATTCGCATTTCTGCTATTAGTGACCAAGATGGAGGTATTAATGTGTTATTTCCAAAAATCAACAGTGGAAGTTCTTGGAAAAAAACTACACTATCAGCGCTTGTATATAATGCAGCAATTATCAAAACAAACCAATAGGCAGGGTAAAGCCTAAAGATTCTTTTTAATATGAATTCTACATAAGATACCTCCTGTATATCATTTTTCTTTACATATTTTAAGGATAAAACAAAACCACTCAAGACGAAAAATAAACATACAGCATTATGACCATTGAAAAAAATATTCAATATGTGAGTAGGAATACTACTATTAAAATTAGTGTCTTTGGTAAAATCTAACCAAGCATTTGAATGAAATATAACCACTGCTAAAGCAGCCATACCTCTTATGCTATCTAAATAACCTATACGACGAGTAGAGGGTATAGTTGGAGTTGTCAATATTTATATTTTTAAAGAAAACAAGTATATTTGAAATTGAGAACAAATATATAAATAAAACTAACAATAGAAGTCAATAGAATACTGGACATGAAATAAAAAATTGTTGGTGTCGCTACACTAAAACACCAACAAACGGCACTTTTCCCTGTTCTGTGACTCACAGAACAGCAATATCTATTAATGTCCATTACTCTAAGAAATCACATTCCATATGAAAAAAGACATACAAAACGAAAAAGATATTAAGCTACTCGTCGATACTTTTTATAAAAGAGTAAACCAAAATGAGCTTCTTTCTCCCATTTTTAACGATTTTGCTAACGTAAATTGGGATTCTCATTTGCCTACTATGTATCGTTTTTGGAATGGAATTTTATTTGGAGAAGGAAATTATAAAGGTAGTCCTTTTGCAAAACACATTCCTCTTCCCATAGATAAAACACACTTTGAAAAGTGGCTCTCTTTATTTACAGCAACCATAGATGAACTTTTTGAAGGAAATAAAGCTGATGAAGCCAAACAAAGAGCTACAATTATTGGCTATACTTTTCAATCCAAATTAGAGTATATGAACAATAAAAAATGATAATTTAAACCATATACTCCCAAGCACTTTTGTAGGCTTCAATTTTTTCAGCATAATCTAAGAAATCTTTATAAAAGTCGTCTGTTCCCAATGTTGCAGAATCTCCAAAGACAACAAGACGCTTTTTTGCTCGTGTAATGGCTACATTGAATCTGCGTAAGTCTTTAAGAAAACCTATTTCACCTTTTTCATTCGAACGAACTAAAGAAATATACATTACTTCCCTTTCTTGTCCTTGGAATCCATCCACAGTATGAATCGTAATCTGATTAGAATAATTACTAAGAAGGTCATTATTTCGAATCAAATCACGCAATAGATATACTTGGGCTTTGTAAGTAGAAAGTACTCCCACAGAAAAATTATCTATAAACTCTTTCGGATTTTCTATTTCCTTGTTTTCTATTTTTTGTAAAATTTCTTCAAAAAGCTGTGTGAGATGATTAACTACCAAATTTGCCTCTTCTGGATTGTAACGGCTCAATGTTTCCTCGTCTTGAATTTCAGAAAAACCACAGCCAGCCGTATCTACAAACTCTACTGGAGCAAGATTTGGGTAAAGAAGGTGATTTTTATTTGTTTCAAAAGCCTTTAGATTTCCTTTATAGAATTTTTGATTTGAAAATTCCATAATCTGTTCATTCATGCGATACTGAACGCTCAACATTTGGGCTGCTTGTGGATGTTTCTTTATTATTTTTTCAAAAAGCGTATTTTCTAATCCTGCTTTGGCAGCTTCAAAAGATTTTATAGTTGGAGGGAGTTGTTGATGGTCGCCAGCCATAACTACTCGGTTGGCTTTTAAGATAGGAATCCATGTTGCACCTTCCAAAGCCTGTGCTGCTTCATCAATAAAAAGTGTTGAAAAACTACGATGTGCTACGACATAACTTGCCGAACCTGTCAGCGTACACGCCAATACTTGTGAGTTTTCCAAGACATGTTTTGAAATATACTCTTCCAATTTTAAAGCATCTTGTTTCAAACGCTTGGCATCTCGCAACATGTGCTTGCGCTCGTTGCGTTCCCTCTGTCCAAAATTTCGTTTAAACTTTAAGGCTTGTTTTCGCATTTGTTCAGATTGTTTCAATAACTTTTTATAGTATTTGTAATCTGAATGTTGTTCTATCTTTCCATCCAACGTAAGGTGTTCTAGCGTTTCATTTACCCTTGCAGGATGCCCTAAACGTGTTACTTTTACATTTTTAGAATTTAGTTTTTCTGTCAGCCAATCCACAGCCGTATTACTTGGAGCGCAAACCATTACTTGTCTCTCATTTTTGAGTGTTTCTACAATGGCTGCCACCAAAGTAGTTGTTTTTCCAGTTCCAGGAGGCCCGTGAATGATGGCAATATCTTGGGCTTGCAGAATGTTTTGAACAGCTTTTTTTTGAGATTGATTCAAATCTTGTGTTGATTGTTCAAAATTATTGTTTCTTTCTTCCCATTTTTCAAAATGAGGTTGTTTTTCTCCTAAAAATATATCTCTTAGCTCGGCTAACCTATCATCTTTTGCATTTATAACCTTTTCTATGGTCTGATTCATTTCACGATAAGTAGAATCATCAAAAGCCAAATAAACACCAATACTACTATTTTGATTGTCTAAAAAGTCTGGAAACTCCTCAGTATTTAAAGCAATTCGCATCTTATCATTTTCTACCTTACTGACTACACCATTAATTTTCTCTCCCTCCAATCCATTTTTTTGCTCAAAAACAGTTACTATGCTTCCAACATTGAGTTGATGAGGTTGCCCTTTGTCGTTGGAGCGTTCGATATCAATATTCCATCTTCCCCCTAAACCTACAAACTCGTCGTTTATGCCCACAGGAAACCAACAAAGTCCGTCTTTCCTACGTTTGGCAAGTGGTGCTTGTACAATTTTGACTTGATATTGTGCTGCATCTTCTCGTTTTTCGATGCGTAAAAGTTCTTGCAAACGAGTGAGCTTTTGTTCTGCTTTGTTCATAGTATATGATTAATGATTCTGCTTGTACAGTATGTGGAAACACCTTGGTATTCAAAATAGTTTTCGAAGTAATAACAAAAAGAATAAATATCAAAACTATATTGCAACACTCCACACTATATTATTTCAAATGTTATTTTTAATTAGGACAACTTATAAAAAGAGAGTATATTTGAGAGATTTGAAGTACAGTTGAAGAAGAAATATATATATCTATTTTGAATATTGTAAAAGCTATTTTTTTAACTTATAAAAAACACATTTCTTTCTTCAAAATAATTGACTATCCTTATACAATAAATACATAGTATTCGTGGAAAATCCATTTTCATCAACACCAGAACAAATTCCTTCTACTTATTATACACAACTCTTGGCAGCCTTTGTAAGAGGCAAGCTAGAAACTACTAACTCTACACAAACTTATTTCAAAAAACCTTTGGAAGACCTAATTCCAGAAGAAAAACAAGAACTCATACAGTTAGGGGAAGAAAAAAAATTAGAAGTAGAATTTTTAAAGAAACAGGATGCATCTCCTTATTTAGACAAACTTTTCGGTGTTTTGCGTGGCATTCAGCCCGACCAAGTATTAAATCTAGAAAAAAAACAGACGGATTTTATTTGGAAGTTAGTAGATGAATTTCATTATCTACCTACGATTGCTCTTTCTATGGATGAAGAGCAGGTAAGGCGAATCAAAAATATATACAAAGGAGGATTTACTACTCTTTCAACAAAAGAAAATATTCCTTTCCCAACACTTCAAGGCTACCCTAGCAATCAGTTTGATGTGGTTACAAGCACAGATGGGTTTGAAGAAGAAAAAGAATTGATGGAAGCCTTGCCAGAACTTGCTCGTGTTGCCAAACGATTTATTATTCTTACTTTCCCAGAGACATTCAATCAAAAACAAATTCGTGATTATTTAGAATCTCAGAATGTTTTGCAATTTCGTGTAGAAAAACCAGAAAAATACTGTATTCTTATTGGCAGAAAATAATTTTTTAAGAAAAAATAGTGTTTCAAAATGAATAAAATTTATTTACTAATTTTTGTCCTTCTCACAGTTTTGGCTTGCAACAGCCAAACAAATAAAGAAGAAAACGCAAAACAAACAGATAACTCATCAGTAGAAGTAAAATGGACAGACTGCCAAAACTGTGGAATGCCAACCAATGACTTTCCCAACTGGCAAGTAATGGTAAAAGCAGAAGGAAAAAATGTAGCTTTTTGCTCTCCTCGCTGTATGCTGATTCATCTAGCAGATTCTTCAAATAATATAGCTAAAGCTATTGAAAAATTAGAAGTTACAGACTATTATACTACTCAAAAAATAGATGGACAGACAGCTTTTTATGTAACAGGTAGCGACAAGACAAGTGCTATGGGAAAAGATTTTATTCCTTTTTCTACAAAAGAAGATGCTCAAAACTTTATGCAAGAGCATAACGGAAAAAAAATCTATTCTTTTAGAGAAATAAATAAAGAAACTGTTGTTTCAGAATTGAAATAGCCTATTTAATCAAGCTCTTTGAAGGTCTTGTTTTTATTAGCAAAATACTGCCATACAATGCTTTTGGGATAGACTATTTTTGGCAATTTGAGCGTACCAAATTTTGCTTGATTGGCTTTTCGCTTTTTCAAAGTAGAAGATAGATTGCTATACATATAAAAATGTGCCTTCAAGATAGCAAGCATAAACTTTGGTTTTCCTTCTAAAAGAAATTTTACTCCTGCTATACCATCTAAAACCATTCTAAAAAAGACTTTGAAAAATAAGTTTTTAGATGGTAGGTTTTTAAGCAGCAGAGTAAGTCCGTTTCTAAAATTAAGATAGGCTTTTCTTTCACTCATAGGATTTAGCGTTCCTCCTCCTAAGTGAAAAACTGTGCTTTCAGGACAATACATAATCTTTTTTCCAGTATGATGAATGCGCCAACATAAATCTATCTCTTCCATGTGCGCAAAAAAATCTTTGTCTAGTCCTCCCAAATCGTGATAAACTTCTGAACGAATTGCCATTGCTGCACCTGTCGCCCAAAAAATAGAAGTTTGGTCGTCATACTGTCCTTTGTCTTCTTCTAATGTATCAAAAATTCGTCCTCTACAAAATGGATAACCTAAGTAATCAATCATTCCACCTGCTGCCCCTGCATGTTCGAAAAGATGCTTTTCAGCGTGCATTCTGATTTTGGGTTGAATGGCTGAAATTGTTTTTTCTGTATCTTTTTCAAAAATCTTAATGATAGGAGTTAGCCAGTTTTCTGTAACCTCTACATCAGAATTGAGTAAAATATAATAATCAAATTGATTTTCTTCTTTCAGTATTTCTAAGGCTTGATTATAACCTTCTGCAAATCCGTAGTTTTCAGACAGTTCTATTCTTCTGATAGTTGGATAATTTTCCTTTAAAAACTCAACAGAATTATCTGTGGAAGCATTGTCTGCAATAATTATTTCTGTAAAGTCATTATTACTATACTGAATAACAGACGGAAGAAAAATGGGAAAAAGTTTTTCTCCATTATAATTTAGAATAACGACGACTACTTTTTTCAATGTACAATTACGAATTATCAATTAAAAATTACGAATCTGATAACTAGAATAGCTAACTTTATAACTCATCAAATAAATATTCAGCACAGCTAGTTAAAATAAGATTTTCACAAAACAATTTTTATATAAAACATTGTCTTGTTATCTGTAAGGAAAAGGCATGACTTTTTCCTAACAATACTGAATTGCTAATCATTCTTTTTTTCTTTGTAAGAATAGACAAAATTAGGGTTTTCTAGTGGAATGATGCCTTCTTTATAATGTCTATCTAAATAGCCTATTTTGCCATTGCTTTTGCCGTTGTCCCCACCAACAATAAACTCTTCATCAGCCACATCTTTTCTAAATGAAAATGCCATGAAAGCTCCAACAATTCCACCCATAAGATGAGATTCCCAAGAAATATGATTTAAAATTGCCTTCTCAGAAGGAAAAATAGTCTCTAACATTCCAGCATAAAAAAAGACTACAATCAAACTAATCAGCAAGGAACGTCTATCTCTTCGAAAAACTCCACTAAAAAACAAAAAACTAGCTAAAGAATAAATCCACCCACTAGCTCCAATATGATATGCTTGACGAGCAAAAAGCCAGACACCAATACCTGTTAGAAAGAAATTTATCCATAATACTTTTTCAGAAAGCGATGGATAAAGCACAAAAAGTCCAGTACCAAGCATTATAAAACCCACAGAATTTGACCCCAAGTGAAACCAGTCGCCGTGTAACCACGCACTTAAAAAAACTCCTACAATACCTTCTTTACTTCTAGGATAACCTACCCAATGCGCCCAGTCTTGTTCCCACATCCATTGCATTAAAAAAACTACCCAAAAAACCGAAGCTATGAGTAGAATATAGCGTAAAGATTGCCAAATAGTAGGGATGTTTTTATTCACTTTTTTTTCGTTTTATAAACCCTAAGGGTTTTCAAAAACCCTTAGGGTTTGATAACTCTAAACAGAAGCTACTTCTGCACTTCGTTGTATTTTCTTTACAAGCCCTTGCAATACTTTTCCTGCGCCACATTCTACAAAAGTAGTAACTCCATCGTTGTGCATGTTCTGAACAGTTTGTGTCCAACGCACAGGAGCAGTAAGTTGAGCAATCAAATTTTCTTTGATTTTTGCTGGTTCTGTATAAGGCTTTGCATCTACATTTTGATAAATCGGACAAGAAGGAGCTTCAATGTTTACCTTGTTGATAGCAGCAGCCAATTCTTCACGAGCCGATTCCATCAAAGGAGAGTGAAAAGCACCACCTACATTGAGAGGTAAGGCACGTTTTGCACCTGCTTGTTTCATTGCCTCACAGGCAATTTCAATTCCTTTTATAGAACCCGAAATAACAAGCTGCCCAGGGCAGTTATAATTTGCAGGAACAACTATCTCGTCATTTTCTTTTGCCACACCTTTGCATACTTTTTCGGCTGTCTCATCATCTAAAGCCAAAATAGCAGCCATTGTAGAAGGCTCTGCCTCACACGCTTTTTGCATAGCTTCTGCACGAACTTTAACAAGTCTTAGTCCATCTTCAAAAGAAAGCGCACCAGCAGCCACAAGTGCAGAAAACTCTCCTAAAGAGTGTCCAGCTACGGCATCAGGAGTAAAATTTGGAGTTACTTTTGCCAAAATGACAGAGTGAAGAAAAATAGCAGGTTGTGTAACGTTTGTTTGTTTGAGGTCTTCGGCTGTTCCTTCAAACATTAAGTCAGTAATTCTGAAACCTAAAATTTCATTGCCTTTCTCAAAAAGTTCTTTTGCTTCTTCGTTAGTTTCGTAGAGTTCTTTACCCATTCCGACAAACTGCGAACCTTGTCCTGGGAAAACGTATGCCTTCATATAAATTGTGTTGTGTTTTCTATATGGTTAAAAAATAAAAATTAGGGCAAAAATAAGAAATTTATTTTTGTGTCCACTCGTAAGGAAAAAGTCTGCCTTTTCTCTACGTTTTATTTTTCTCAACTAATTCTATTTTCAATATTTTATCAAAAATATGATTTTGATCTGCCAAAACAACAAAAACGTGAACGATATTAGCAATAAACAATACAACTCCTAAAATTCCTCCCACAATGCCAGTATCTGTGATAGCTTCTAAAAATGCAATAAGTGAAATAGCAGCAAAAAGACAAATCCAATAAAAAATATTTCTAAAGACGAGTTTCAAAGGATGAGCAATTTTATGAGTTTCTGTATCTATAAAATAAAGCCCCATAATTCGTTTTCCAAAACTTGACCTTACACCAAAAATATCTCTAAAGAACATATAAAAGCACGCAGAAAAAAATGAATAGACGCTAGCATCTCTTACTCTTAAAATTTCATCTAGTACTGCATACATAAAAACAGCCAAAGCAATAGCAATAACTGTATCTATAACATAAGCAAAAATACGATTTCCAGTATTTGCTTTTCTAAAATCTAAAATGATTGGTTTTGAGAGTTTGAGTTTTGAAACAACAGGGAATTTTCTTAGTGTTCCTACTTGTTCACAATGCCTTCCATTCATATACTCCCAACTATCAGCCAAAAAAGCAGACTTGCAAGAAGCACAAAAGACAACTTTATCGCCCAAACAAAACTCATCGCCTGTAATGGGGTCTTGACGATTTTCCTTTAAAAATACAGATTGTTTTTCTGTAATGACTAGGGCATTTCTCATTTCAAATCACTCTTTCTAGTTTAACAATTATGACTTACTACCAACTTTTATTTTTTCTCTACCAATTCTATTCTCAATATTCTATCAAAAATATGATTTTGATTTGCCAAAACAATGATAACATGGGTAATATTAGCAATCAAGAGAACAAACCCCAAAATTCCTCCCACAACCCCAGTATCTGTAATCGCCTCTAGAAAAGAAATAAAAGCAATCAGAGCAGAAAGACACAACCAGTAAAAAACATTTCTAAAAATGAGCTTAAAAGGATGAGCAATTTTGTGGGTTTCTGTATTTATAAAGTAAAGCCCCATAATGCGCTTTCCAAAACTTGATTTTACGCCAAAAATATCTCTAAAGAGCATATAAAGACTTGTTGCAAAGAATGGAAAAACATTACGATAATTATAATGTAAGCCTAAACTATCTAAAATTATGTATAACAAAACGCCTAAAATGATAGCTATACCAATGTCTATTAAATAAGCAAAAATACGATTTCCACTATCAGCTTTTCTAAAGTCTAAAATGATTGGCTTGGAGAGTTTGAGTTTTGAAACAACAGGGAATTTTCTTAACGTTCCTACTTGCCCACAATGCTTTCCATTCATATACTCCCAACTATCAGCCAAAAAAGCAGACTTGCAAGAAGCACAAAACACCACTTTATCGCCCAAACAAAACTCATCACCTGTAATGGGGTCTTGGCGATTTTCCTTTAAAAATACAGATTGTTTTTCTGTAATCACTAAGGCATTCTTCATCTTAAATTTTGTCTTACTTTAAAAAAATAGTTTTTAAGTATTTTTTATTCTACTTACTCTCAAAAATAACAAAAGTTTGATTATCGTTATCTTTACTAAAAGATAAAACATTCAGAACGTATGAACAACTCTTACCTTACATTTTTATTGTATTTTATACTTTTCTCTTCTGTCTCTGCTCAAAACTCTAGTATAAATTATTCAGAGGAGGAAAATACTGATTCTTTAGCGTGGAATATGCTTTTAGATGAAGCCAACTATCAACAATCTCGTTACGACTATAAAAATGCCATTCAGACGTATCAAAATCTCTTAGAGCAGACAAAAAACAAAGACAGTATTTATTTTTTTGATGTCAAAAATCAGTTGGCTAACCTTTATCAACAAAAAGGAAATTATGCCGAAGCCGAAATTTTACTTTCTCAATGTCTAGATTTTAATAAAAATAAATTTGGAGAAAACAGCCTTGAATATGCACAAGTTTGTAATGATTTGGCAGTCGTTTCTAGGTTTGAAGGAAATTATAGAAAGGCAGAATTTCTACATCTAAAAGCAAAAGAAAATCAAGAGAAAGAACTGACTAAACTTAGTATTCCGTATGCAACTTCGTGTCTGAACCTTGCCGAACTCTACCGAATAGGTAATCGCTACGACAAATCAGAACGTTATCTGATGGAAGCCAACAATATTTTGGGAAATATTTTAGGGCGAAAACATCCAGACTACGCAAAATCCTTAGTCGGCTTGGCAGATTATCATACGTATAAAAATAGGTTTGGAATGGCAGAAACAGCATTAGAAAAAGCTCGTCAGATTTATGCAGAAAATTATAGCAAGCAAAATTTAGATTATGCCAATACGTGTGTGAGTTTAGCCAATCTTTATACACTTCAAGACAACTATCAGAAAGGACTTTCGCTCTTCAAAGAAGTAGAATATATTTATAATTCGTTGCTAGGAAAAAATCATCCAGATTATGTATTTTTTCTCAATTCTTATGCTGTTTTTTACCAAAAATATGGCTTCTACGATAAGGCTCAACCTCTGTTTATTAGAGTAATAGAAATAAAATTACAAGAACTTCAAAACAATTTTTACAGTCTAAGTGAAAAAGAAAAACTCTCCTATATTCAGAGTAATGATGTCTATTTTGATAATTTTGCAGCTTTTTTTGTTCATATCATGACGGAAAAGCCAGATTATAGAGGTTTTACGCAGCTTTTAGAAGCAATGATAAATATCCAAATGGCACGAAAAGGAATTTTGCTTAGTGAAAATCAGCGCATTCAGAAAGCAATTCTTTCTAGTAAAAATTCAAAACTTATAGAAAAGTACGAAGAGTGGAAACAAATAAAACATCAAATTGCGTTAGGAAATAATCTTGACCTAGCTAAACGCAAAGAATTGAACTTAAATTTGGAAGAATTGAAAAATACAGCCAACGGCTTAGAGAAACAGATTTCGGCACTCTCCAAACGAGATGATTTTCTTTCTTCTCATCAAATGAACTTAGAAAATTACACACTTGCCAATTTACAAAATAGTTTAGACGAAAATGAAACGGCTGTCGAAATAGTAACCACAGGAAAAGGGAAAGACAAAACTTATATTGCCATAATAGTCAAGAAAAATAAAGTTACGCCAGTAATTATAGAAAACATTGATGAAGCAGGCGATTTGGCATATTACAGAAATACGATTCAGTTTCAATTAGAAAACACAGAAAGTTATTATAAACTGTGGTATCCTTTGCAAAGGGAAATTGGCTGGGTAAAGCGTCTTTACTTTTCGGCTGATGGGATTTATAATTTTATTAATCCCTATACTTTCTACAATCCGAATACAGGAAAATATATTACAAAAGAATGGATTTTACATTCTATCACATCGCTACGAGAAGTCATCGATAAGAAACAAAACAGCCTTACAGACAAAGAAAAAACAGCCGTTTTGATGGGCAGACCCAATTATTTATCTACAAAAGACAAAGAAAATAACGATGAAACGAATTTAGGCGAAGCTCTACAACTTTCCACCGAAATTTTTACAGATTTAGAGCAAACCGAATACGAAATAAAAAAAATAGACTCTCTGCTCAAAAAAACGAGTTGGAAAACGGAAATATTTTTAAAATCTAATGCGTCCGAAGAAACACTAAAACAAGTTTTTCATCCTACTGTTTTACACATCGCCACACATGGGTATTTTGAAAAAACTAATAATCAGAATCCCCTCAATAGTATGCTAGGAGCTGGAATTGTACTTGCTCAACCCAAAGATAACAACCAAGCAGAAGATGGAATTTTTACAGCGTATGAAGCTTCCTTACTAGATTTACAAAAGACAGAACTCGTCGTTATTTCAGCTTGTGAAACTGGACTAGGACAAATCGCTTCACAGGAGGGAGTTTATGGTTTGCAACGTGGTTTTAGGGCAGCAGGAGCAAGAAATGTTTTGCTTTCTCTTTGGCAAGTAGATGACAAAGCCACTCAAGAACTCATGACTATTTTCTACAAAGAATGGTTTGAAGGCAAAACGAAGCAAGAGGCTTTGAGAAATGCACAGAATCAAATGAGGCAAAAATATGAACATCCTTACTATTGGGGAGCTTTTGTTTTGGCAGGTGAGTGATTTTTCAAATTCTTCCACAAAATTTTAACAAAGGTTTATCTTTTTGAGCTATTATTTTCAGTATTTTTATGTTGTAATGGGAAATTATTTCCCTATTTCTTTGCTACTTTGTACGGATTTTCTACAACTTTTTGCAATGTTTTGCATTTATATAACGTAAAGATTTTAAGAATCAACATATAAAAAACCCTAAGGGTCTTTAAGACCCTTAGGGTTTGGAAAATATAATTTTATGAAAAGAACATTTTTTTTAGCTTTTTTCTGTTTACTTACTTTTTCAGCTTCTGCACAGCAATTTCCAACTGACCAAGACCAGTTTGGAAAAAACCGTGTGCAATATCAAAACTTTGATTGGAAATATGTAACCTCTGATAATTTTGAAATTTATTATTATGAAGGAGGTTATGAAATGGCACTCCTAACAGCTCGTTATGCTGAATCTGACTTTGGTAGAATGACACAGTTTTTGGGATTTGCGCCTTACAACAAAACCAAAATTTTTGTTTATCGCTCTATTGGAGAACTTCAGCAAAGCAACATCGGCATCAATGACCAAGATTTTAACATTGGAGGACAAACCAACTTAGGAAAAGATGTTGTCGAAATTGCCTTTTCAGAATATAGAGAAGCCTATCGCAAAGAGCTTTTGAGAGAAATTGCAGCTTCTTTACTTTCAGAAATGATGTATGGTGGAAATTTGAAAGAAACTTTACAAAGTTCGTTCTTGCTAAGTCTTCCAGATTGGCTCATGTCTGGCGCAGCAGCCTACACAGCAGAAGGATGGAATACGGAAATGGATAATTTTGTCAGAAGTAATTTGATGGCTAAAAAATTTCCTTATCCAGAGAGTTTTAAGGGAAAAAATGCACAACTGGTAGGACAGTCTATTTGGAATTTCATAGTAGAGGAATACGGACAAACTACAGTTTCCAATATTTTGAATCTCACACGCATTGTCAGAAGTGAAAAGGAAGGCATACAAGGAACTTTGGGCATCAATTACGCTACATTTTTAAAAAGATGGGAAGCCTTTTATAGAAATCAGTACAAAGAACTAGACAACTACTCTAAACTTGAATCTAATAATCCTGTGGCAACATCTGTTGAATCACAGTACATTCATCATCCTCGTTTTAGTCCAAATGGAAATTATTTGGCTTATGCTCAAAATAATCAAGGTAAATTTAAAATCTATGTAGAAGAGACTAACAATATTTCCTCAAAAAAGAAGACAAAGAAGTTTATAAAAGGAGGTCTATATGTTATCAATCAGCGTTATGACGAAAACTCGCCTCTTATGTCTTGGAAAAGTAATGAGGAGCTAGGAATTTTATCATATTCTAAAAACAAATATTTTCTCAAAATTTATAACTTGAATGGAAAAGTAACCAATAGTTACCAAATCAAGACACTAGAAAATATTCAAAGTTTTAGCTTTGATGAGCAGGGCAGAAGCATTGTTTTGAGTGGAACACAGCGAGGACAATCCGATATTTTTACTTTTTCTTTAGGTTCTAGTCGTCTTTCAAAAATCACTAATGATAACAGTGATGATATTGACCCCTCTTTTTTAAAGGGAAATAACAATCAAATTGTCTTTAGTTCTAATCGAAAAAGTGACTCTTTAAAGGTTTCTCCTTCTGCTGAGCAATCTCCTTACTTTAACCTTTTTATCTATAATCCATCAGAAAAAGAACTTCTAACACAGCTTACGAATCAAAATAGTATTGCACAAAAGCCTATTTCTATCGATGCCACTCGTATTCTGTATATCACCGAAGAGTTAGGGATTCGTCATTTATTTTTACATACTTTACCAAAGGATGATGTAAAAACAGGCGTAAATGCACAAGTTTCAACCTTTTTTATTGGTATTGAAGATTATGATTATGATATAAAAAAGGAAAAATTAGCTTTTGTAGTTCGTGAACAAGAACAATTAGAATTATTAATGACTACTCTTGCTCCAAAACATGAGACTTTTACTGGAAAAACAGCTAGAAGTCAGATTTTAAATGCTCGTGTTTTTAAAGAACTGAAAAAACAAGAGCTAGAAGAAGAAAATCAGAATACAGATAATAGCAAAGAAGAAGACAGTTCTGAAACTAATGAAAGTACAGAGGACGAAAATGGTAAAGAAAATACAGAAAAAGATAACTACGAGTTTGACACCTATAATAATAATGAAGAGCCAACACGAAAAAAACGTCTTTTAAAAGATTATGATTACTTTGCACAGCGAGCCAAAGACAGGGAAAATAAAAAAATTACTGTCAGAGGACCTTTAGAGTATGAAAATAAATTTGCCTTTGAGAGAAGTGTTACCACGATTGCCCTAGACCCACTGCGTAATTTTGGAGTTCTTTTAGAAGTTTCGATGAGTGATGCTTTGGAAAATCATAAACTCAATGCTGGACTTTTCAACCGTGGTTTTTTTGATATTCAGAGTGGGATGCTCTTTGCCGAATATAAATATTTGAAAAACAGAATTGATTATGGAGCAAGGTTTGACCGTCAGGGCTATGAACTCCTCACACCATTTTTTATTCATAGATATTATTTGAGTAAACTTACAGGAGAAATATCCTATCCACTCAATGTTACGACAAGAATTGTAGTTTCTCCATTTTTAGCTCAAAAACAGTTCTTTGCCACAAGCGAAATCAATCCTGCGGTGCAAGCCTTTCCAGATAAGATTACTCGCTATGCAGGTTCTAGTTTAGAATTTGTTTTTGATAACAGCACCATTACAGGACCAAATACATTGGAAGGTTCAAAATTTAGAGCTACTATCGACCACTATCAAGGCTTGAATTTCAATGATGAAACCTTTACTAATATTTCTATTGATGCTCGCCATTATATTCCGTTAGGTAGAAAGGTCACACTAGCCACTCGTTTTGCTTATGGAAAGTCATTTGGAAATGCACCAAAAACATTTCGTTTGGGTGGTGTAGATAACTGGATTTTTCAACAACAACCTTCACCTGATGAACTCTCACAGCTAGACCCATTTTATTTAGACCCAGATGAGCCAACAGCTTACGTGAACGATTATAGCGATTACTTATTTTTGCGCTATGCAACGCCAATGCGTGGTTTTGATTACAATAAACTTTCAGGAAGCAATTTCTTACTGACAAATATTGAACTTCGTGTTCCTGTGGCACAGCTTTTATACAGAGGTACGATTCGTTCTCCATTTTTCCAAAACTTACAATTTATTGCCTTCAATGATATTGGTTCAGCTTGGACAGGAATTAGTCCTTTCAACAGAGAAAATGCACTCAATACAGTAGAAATTGGTGGGCAAGCAGGAAATCCATTTTTTGCAAAAGTATCTAACTTTAAAGACCCTTTCCTTTGGGGATATGGCATTGGAATACGTTCCAAAATTTTGAACTATTTTACTCGCTTTGATACAGCTTGGGGAGTAGAAGACGACGAACGAGGCAGAGCAAAATTTTATTTGAGTATAGGATATGATTTTTAAGTTTATATTTTGATTTTGTTCTAGCAATTATTTCTGTATTTTTATAAAAAACACTAAGTACTCACATGAACAAATATTTGTTGTTCTGTGTGAACACGGAAAAAATACCGTTCGTTGGTGTTTTAGCGTAGCAACACCAACAACTTTTATGTCATGTCCATTACCTAAAAAAACACTTAACTTTTTACTAATTATATGACAGAACAAAATACACTAGACGACCTCCAAAATTTTGGTTTTACTCCAACAGATGAGTTTGCTAACCTCCGAAGTCAAGGGTATAGTGTAGAATTTGGAAAAACAATATCTAGTGCCTGGTCTTTTATTAGACCCTATTTGGGAGTATTAGTACTCTATACGCTTTTTTGTTTTTTTGCTGACCTCTCTTTATCTTTCTTTATCTCACAAACAACAAGTATGTTAGGCAACTTAGGCTACGTTGCAGGCGCAATAGTAAACCTAACACTTATTTCTGCGTTGTTAGCTGGTTTTTATTCCTATTACCAAAAAATATACTTGAAAGAGGAGTCCTCATTTCAAAATCTACTGGATGGTTTTCAGTTTATCGGACAGCTTGCCTTACACCAAATTGTAGTTGTTCTGATGCTTGTTTTGCCTTTTGTTGGAATATTTCTTCTTGCTCAAGAGTTCGGAATAAACAGAACGGTAGATATTTTTGATACGAATACTTACGAAACTTTTACAGTATTTTATTATCTGCTTTTTATCATTCCATCTCTCTCCATCTTTACACTTTATATTTTTACTCCAATAATTATTGTAGTTTCAAAAACAAACTTTTGGCTGGCAATGGAAATAAGTAGAAAGTTGGTGTTAGCAAACTATATTGGTGTGTTTGGTTTTGTACTCGCCTTTATTGTTATAAATATTTTGGGCTTGCTATTTTTGGGAATAGGAACACTTTTTACTATCCCTTTTACCTTTGCAGCTACTTTTCTTCTCTATGTAAAATTATTGAAAGAAAACGGACATTCAACTAATTTTAGTGGTGATTTTTACAGTGATGAGAATGCTCCTTTAGATGCTTTTTAAAAACCAATTTAGATTTTGGTAGGTCAAACGGCTTGCCTTTGACACACAAAATATCAATGAACCTAAACACAAAAAATTTCCAAAAAATAAAAGAATTTTTAGATGAAAAACACGAAAAATACAACCACACCGACTTTATAGAAAACGACCCTATCCAAATTCCTCACAGATTTTCTAAAAAACAAGACATTGAAATTTCAGCTCTTTTTGCTGCTACACTGGCGTGGGGACTTCGCAAAACCATCATCAATAAATGTAACCTAATTATGGAGTTGATGGATGAATCTCCTCACGACTTTATATTGAATCATAAACCCACAGACCTTAAAGACAAAGGTTTTCAAGAATTTAAACACCGAACTTTCAATTCTACCGATTTACTTTATTTCATAGATTTTTTACAGCGTTTTTATACAGAAAATGATTCTTTAGAAATTCTTTTTTCTTCAAAATCTACCCAAAAAGAAAATTTAGCTCATTTTCATAACTCGTTCTTTGCCATAGATTATGCCCTACAGCGAACAAAAAAACATGTCAGTACGCCAGAAAGAAAATCAGCTTGCAAGAGGTTAAATATGTATTTGCGTTGGCTCGTAAGAAAAGATGACAAAGGCGTAGATTTTGGAATTTGGGAAAACATTTCTCCATCAGTTTTGATTTGCCCGTTGGATATTCATGTCGAAAGGCAGGCAAAAAAACTTGGACTTTTAGAACGAAAACAAACTGATTGGAAAGCAGCCGAAGAACTTACTCAAAACCTAAGATTATTTGACCCAAAAGACCCTGTAAAATATGATTTTGCCCTTTTTGGGTTAGGAGTGGAGAGTAAGTAAAAGTTAATCTTTCGTAATCACATGAATACTTCCTTTTACTTTCTCAACTGTTTCTTTTAGTTTTTCTATGTCATTTCCTAAAACAGTAATGTGTCCCATTTTGCGTGCTGGTTTGGTTTGCTTTTTCCCATAAATATGTGGATAAACATTTTCTAACTCTAATAATTTATCCAATCCATCATAAAAAGGTGTTCCTGTGTGATTTTCTTCTCCAATCAGATTCAAAATAGCAGCCGAACTTCTTAAAGTTGTCTTGCCTAGAGGCAGATTTAAAATAGAGCGCAAATGTTGAGCATACTGCGAAGTTGTACAGGCTTCTATGGTGTGGTGTCCACTGTTGTGTGGGCGTGGCGCAACTTCATTGACCAAAATATTTCCTTTTTTATCGATAAAAAGTTCTACGGCCAAAAGTCCGACCATTCCATTTTCTCCTAATTTTTCAATGACTTCAATAGCTAATTTTGTAGCTTCTTGTTTTTGATTTTCTGAAATTCTGGCAGGCGCAAGCAAATAATCTAATAAATTATACTTTTCATTAACAACCATCTCCACAGCATCAAAAACTGTTGTTTCACCGTTCTCATTTCTTGCTACAATTACAGAAATTTCCTTTTCTATTTCTACTTTGTCTTCCAAAAGAGAAGGAGCTTCAAAACCATTTTGTTTTGCGTCTTCTAAGTCCTTCAAAATCTGTACGCCTTTTCCGTCATAGCCATCTTTTCCTAGCTTCTGAACAATCGGCAATTTACCTTCATTTTTTTCTAAATAATCAATTAGTTCCTCTTTATTATCTATCAAAACAAAATCTGAAGTAGGGATTTGATTATCTTTATAAAACTGCTTTTGTAATCTCTTATCTTGAATAAGACGAATGATAGTAGGCTGTGGAAAAACTTTTTTGCCTTCTTTTTCTAGCTGTTCTAGTGCATCTGCCGAAACCTTCTCAATTTCTATGGAAATTACGTCCATTTGTCTTCCAAAACTCAAAACATCTTCATAATTCGTAATATTTCCTTGATGAAAATTCCTTGAAACAGTTGAACAAGGCGCATTCGAATCATTTTCCAAAAAATGAAGTTCTATATCCAAATCAATAGCTGGAGAGAGTAACATTCTGCCAAGCTGTCCACCACCTAAAATTCCGATTTTTTTCTGTTGCATAAAGAAGTTAAAATAGTTTTTGATGTCAAACTCTTTTAATTGTGTAGAGTTGTGTAATTTCGTATCTCAAAACTAGCAATTATCCAGTAGAAAAAATAGCCATTTAAAAAATTATCACAATGGAAAACTCAATCATCTATAAAGAATCTCACATAGAAATTCACTTTGAGGAACAAAAAAAATATCTGCATTGCCACTGGAGAGGAACTGTCTTGACAGAAGAAGCTCTATCTGCTTACAAAACAGGCTTACAGTTTATGCGAAAACACAACGTATTGATGTGGATTGATGATTTTACTGAAATAAACCTTCCTCCAGAAGAAGCTCTGATGTATATTGAACACATGTGGTATCCAGACGCAGAAGAATATGGAATGAAAAAACACGCTTTTTTGGTAAAAAATATGGGCTTTGAAGCTGAGGTATTTAAAGATGCTGTAATGCTTGCCAACCGTAAGAGTAAGATAAAAGTAGATTTTTTTACAGATATTGAAAAAATAAGAGATTGGTTAAATAATTCAGACTAAAAGTTTGAAAAATTACCAAAACAAAATTAGCATTGAGAAGTTGATTTTATCACAAGTTGTTTAACTTTGTAGCTGTAAAAAATAAACAAAAATATTATAGTCATTTTTAATAAGACGAGAATTATAAACTTGTCAGAATTACTGTACTTATGAGTGATAAGGAAAATTTAGAAGAGCATAAAGAAAAGCAAAAAAAACAATCTATTTTTGATAAACATCAGAAAGAAAAATTTGAAAATATCATCAATCCAATAGATGCTGATAAAACAGCCAAAAATCCAGGACTTTTGCCGTATGCCCATACTGTTGGAGGTGCTATAATTATTCCTACTGAAAAGGGGATTATGAAGAGTAAGGCTCTTGCTGCAATGGAACAGCAAACTGAAATGCAGCTTAATCAAATAAAAGAACAAATAGACCTGCTTGCCAAACAAGCCAAAGAAATTCAATCTAGAACACAGATTTCGATGGAAATTTATAATGCAGATATGGGTTTTGAACCTCTTGTAAACCACAACTATTTTCTTTACGAGCGCACCAAAACAGGCGAAAAAGTTCTTTCTATGATTGCGCCAGACCAATGGGGCAGAAGTTCAAAGCTTCATTTTATGGCAGAAGTACAACTCCTTGCCGACCGAACGTGGAAAGTAATTAGAGAAAATAGTGAAGATAGTATTGATATTTAGATTTATATAGCACTTTTAGAGGAGTTGTTTTTTGTAATGCCAAATAAAAAAACTACCTTTGTGGTTCGTTTTGAAATGTACAGCCTCCAACATTTTCACTTGTCTTGTTTTCATTAACAAGAATAATAAAATCTAGCTTTGGACTGTCTTTATTTAGACAATGACTAAATAAATGATTCTGACAATCATTCAAAACTCAAATTATTTTTAACCCAAGTTTTTGAAATATACTTTGAAGAATTTAATTGTCTGTCAAACTCTTTATTTCAAACTTACCAATTTAATTTCTGATGAGAAATAAATTAATCCAAATGGTAGAGGCTTCTAACGCAGAAGCTCGCAAGAAATTTCCTGAATTTCGTGCTGGTGATACAGTAAATGTAAAAGTACGTATCAAAGAAGGCGATAAAGAGCGTATTCAGCAATATCAAGGTGTTGTTATCCAACGCAAAAACCCAAATACAAACGGTGAAACATTTACAGTTCGTAAAGTTTCTAATGGTGTTGGTGTTGAGCGTATTTTCCCACTTCTTTCTCCAAACATCGAAGGAGTAGATTTAGTTCGTCGTGGTAAAGTACGTAGAGCAAGAATTTACTACTTACGTGGTCGTATGGGTAAAGCTGCTCGTATCAAAGAACGTCGTGGTAACTATGCTTCAGCAGAAGCTGCTAAATAATCTATTTAGTAAAAGAAAAAATAAGAAGCCAATACTAAAATTTAGTATTGGCTTTTTTGTTTATCGGAACATGCTCTTTCCTATATTAGTTCTAGGATAAAAATGAGTTAAGTATTCTTGCGTTTCGTCTAGCAGTTTTCTTGTATAATCAGCAGTAACTTTTTTTGCATCTTTTTCACGCACTGTGTTTGTCTCTTCTATTTTATTTAAAAAATTTGGAGTATAGCCCAAATCTAACATATCACAAATATCTATGAGTGTTCGGTCTGGTGTTTCTCTAAAATCTTCATATCTAAAAAATAGCCAATCAGGATAGTTTTGTTGATAATATAATATGGTTTCAGCAAAAACAAGCCATATTCTCATCGCTTTTTCCCACTCTTGAAGACTTGAAAAAATATTTTCCTGTTGTTCTAGTTGTACACGTGCAAAAGCATTGGGGGCATATTTAGCCACTTTATCTGAAAACAGTTTATCAAAATCTGTACTTTCTTTTTTTTCTATCCACTCAAAGACAAAACTTAAAGGATGTTGAATCAAAATTACTACATCTGTTTTGTAGTGCCTGTGAAGCCACTCTGCTAAAAAAACACCATATTTATCATAAATAAGAGGACGAATTTCTCTCTTGATTTCCTTATTAACTTGATATTTTTCTCTAATGCGCTGATAAAATTGCTTAAATCCACTTCCAAAAGCATTTTTTGAGGTTTCTTCAGTTTTATCACTAAAAAACTCTTTAATAAATGACGCATACGGATTATCCTCCTGTGGATGCATACAAGGAAACTTGTGTTCGAATGAAAACACTTCTGTTGTTTCTGTATGAGATGAAAAAAAATAAGGCAGATAATGAACAAAAGGAAAAACAGATAAAATAGGTTCTATCCATTCTTGTTCAGAGTAAAATGCGCCTGTAAATAAAATAGGTTTCTTTGTTTGCATTAAAAAATAAATACAGATGTTGAGAGTAAAATGTTTGGCTTTGAAAGTTAAAAGTTTTTTTGATATTATAGAAACAACTAAAACTTAACTAGAAAGTTGTTTAAGAGTGTATTTTTCAACCGTAAACGAGGTTTAAAACCATCGTTTAGGGGAGTTTATCCTCGTTGACGGCTGTATTTTGAGCCTCAACGACGGTTATTTTTTCATTCTTAAACAACTTCTAGACTAATTTATCTATGTTTAAAAAATATTTTTTAGCCATACATGAGATTTAAAAACTTAATTTGCTTTTAGATTTAGACAACTTTATCTATGTGAAGATTAATATACAAATGATTTGTAATATAATAAAAATAATTACTTCATTTATCTTACATCTCTGCGATTTTATTAAGTCAAAAAATAGAGTATTAGACTTCTAGTCAAGAAGTGTAGCCATTATTTTTTCATGACACTACTTTTCTCATCATCTTTAGCATATACTTCAAAATACCAAGTTACTAAAGGGCGAGCTACCACAGCAGCTACTACTATAATTCCACCTGCATAAAAATAAATATCCATTGGAGTAACTTCTACTTTTGCAACAAAGTAAGACAAAACAATAACACTTAAAATTCCATATAGAGGAACTAAATTTCCTACCATCGCTACTGTAAAAGGATTTAAGTATTTCATTAGTCGTACTGATTCGCTATATGCATACACAGAAACACCCAATGCTAAACCAAAAATAAGTAGGAAACTATTCCAAGTCATGCTCCACTTTACAGGTATAAAATCTGCTACCACTCCTCCAAAAAAAGTAGAGAACAGTAAGAGTAAAAATGCTGTCAGACTAGCTCCTCCCATCTGATAAAACGTAATGAGCAGAGGAGCTTCTTCTTTAACTAAGTCAGCATTGAAAATAGTAACTAATGCGCCAAAAAATGCACCCAAAAGAGCCAAAAAAAAGCCCAAGCCATAATCAAAATCTGAACTGTATATGATATAGATTCCAAAAATTGCGTTTAATCCTGTGATAATTTCCCCAACAGAAAGTTTTCCCTTTCCCAAAATGGGTCGTAGAATACTGACAAAAAGTGGAATAGTGGCTAGTCCGATAAGACAGACAGCTTCATTAGATAACTTTGTAGAGACGACAATCAGTGTCCAGTAGATAAATGTCAAGATTCCTGTTCCCATCAGAAAATAGGTTTTCTTTCCTGCCCACTTAAACTTTTTTATTGCTACAAGCCAAATGGCTAAAAAAGCAACAGCCATAAGTGTCCGATAAAAGACAAGTTCAGTAGCTGACAAATCAATCTGATTGACAACTAAAGGAACAAGACTAGAAAGCCAAATTACAAAATGAAGACGAAGATGATATTTAAACAAGGAAAATTTATCATTTTGAATGCTACAATGGATAAACTACAAAATACGAAAAAGTCTTCATTTTTTTAGAATAAAAAATTTCACTTTGATTAAATACTACTAGGATATTGTTCCAAAATCCAGATAAAAAAAATTAATAATACAGGAGAAATAATAGCTACGATTTGATAATACTTCAAAGCCTTAAGTTTTTGTCGCATCTTCTTTCTATTTCTAAAAAGAAAAACTAAAGATAAAATCAAAACAGGAATAGTAATAGGAAATAACATGATGAGTGGAAAAAATATGTATAAAATACTACCATCTCCCCCATCGTGCCAACGTGTCCAAATTTTGGGATGTAGTCCATTACCATTCAAAAAAGCGTTCCATTCACTCTTTTCCTCAAAAAAATGTGTTTCGTGAGTTGTTTCATTGAAAACAACATAATTGCCTAACTCTTGTCTTTCTTTATTATCAAAAGGAGCAAAACATCTGCACTTTCCTACAATAAAACCTTTATAATAATACCACTCTTTTAGTCCTGAAAAATGATGCTTTCCTCCAGTATGCAAATCATTCCCCATCCAATTATCTATCTCGTTGCCATAAGGAGTAATATATGTTTCATCTCCTAACCCAAAAGCATAAATATGATGACTTTTTAGCAAAATGCCCAAAGTCAAAACCAACAGGATATATTTTTTCATAGCACTCTTGTTTTAAGAAAAGTCCAAAACTAAAAAATCTCTTCTTTATCGCTTGGATAAAAAAGAGATTTTTATTCATTTTTCAGAAAAATAAAGATTAGTCTTCATCTTCTTCAATAACTTCTTCTTTTTCAAATTCTGCAATCATTTTACCTTTGAAAAAAAGATTGCCTTCGTGATAGTAAGCACGGTGCATCAAATGTGCCTCGCCAGTGTTCTGACAAGTAAGGATTGTTTTTTCTTCACATTTGTGGTGTGTACGACGCTTATCACGGCGTGATTTAGAGATTCTACTTTTAGGATGTGCCATAAGATTTTTACTAAATTTTTAAAGAAAGATTGCAAAGATGCTTATTTTTTGCGTAAAAACAGAATTTAGCCTACAATTTTTTAAGTATTCTGCCAAAAACAGTTTTTACTTTACTCTTCTAGTTCTTTCTAATTTAAAGTTCAACAATATTTTTAAAGACCTGTTTCTATATTCTAAATTTTTCTTTTAAAAAACGCTCTAGTTCTGATTGTTTTTCAAATTTTTCAAAATATTCCAACGTGGGTCTGTTTTTTCCTCTTCAGAAGATGTTTTTTTAGTATCATCTTTCTCTTTATCAGAGGAATAGATAAAATTGATTTTTGCCTTCTTGTTTGGATTCTCTTCGTCTAAGTTGCCGAAGTCTTCGCTTTCTGCATAGTCTTCATCCTCAAAACGAGGGTGTAACCTTTTCATAGGAATATCCAAGACCAAAAACTCATGTAAAAGTTCACCTACATTTATGCTCGGTGTTTTACGAGTTATCAAGATAATCTCTTCGGTAAGCTCTTTTTCTTCTTCGCTATACTTGTAGAGAATAGTCTCTTCTACATCTACTTCATAATCAAATTCGTCTAAAGAACGGTCGCAGACAAGTTCTACAACTCCATTGACAATAAAAGTAGCACGAATAAGTTGTTCGTTTTTGTCAAGAATGACTTCTGCTTTACAATTTCCTTTTTCAATAAATCCATTCTGATTATTTTTAAAATAATCAAAAAAATCATTGTCTAAGTCAAAAGTAAAAGAATGCGAACCCAGTTTGAGTGCAATAATATCAATTTCGAAAGTGCGTAAGTCTTTCACTTGCTTTTAACTTTTTGGTTAAGACCACAAAGGTAGCGTTTTTTACTGAAAAAAAGGAGTGTTTCTATAGAAAAAAGAATAAAATTGTTTCAAAATTAAATTTGTGAAGTTCAGTTTATTTTTGGATTTTACAAATAATTACTCTCATTTATGTATATACTAAACTAACCACAACTTACCTATGATAAAATACGTTTGTGTTTCTGACCTACATTTTGGGGCAGCTACTAGCCTTATGACTTACCTTCATCCAGAAAGTCTGAAAATTGACCCACAAAAATCTAGTGCTGCACTTATAGAATGGGTAAAATGTTTGAAGGAAATTCTTTCTAAAACCAATTCTAAAGATAGCCCAAAGCCTACACTTATTTTGAATGGAGACATTATGGAGCTTGCTCTTTCTAACACGAATGAAACAGCCATGTCATTTGACCAATTTATTAGATTGATTTTTCCACCTAATGAAAGTCAAGAAAACTGGATGTTTGACCCTCACATGGTTTTCTTACCTGGTAACCACGACCACCACCTATGGGAAAAGGCTAGAGAAACACAATACACAGAACATATAAAAACACTGCCCGTTGATCAGCGTTTGCCTATTCCTTGGCACGTAACCAATATGTATAAATCGCCTCCTTCTATTCCTTGTGAATTTATGAATGGAGTAATACACAGGCATGCACATCTTAGAGAAGCCAATGTGCGTGTATCGACGATGTATCCAAACTATATGGTAACCAATGAAAACAAGACAAAAGGTATTGTATTTTCTCATGGACATTATATAGAATCTTTATATATGCTGATGAGCGAACTCAAAACAATGATTTTTCCAAATCGTCTTTTACCTCAAAATATATGGGATATTGAAGCCGAAAATTTTGCTTGGATAGACTTTTTTTGGTCGACGATGGGACGTTCGGGAGAAGTAGGTAAAGATGTAGAAATTATCTACAACAAGATGCAAGACAAAGAGGCTTTGTTGGGGCTTACCAACAATATGGCTGAAAGCATTGCAGAGCGTATGCAGAAAAATGCCGTAAAAGAAATGATTACAGAACATTCCTTAAAATGGATTTTGGGCGAAGCAGCACAAAAGGTTGCTAACTCCGAACGTGGGTTTTCTACTGATGTATTAGATGAAAAGACTAAAAAAGGACTTAAAGAGTTTGTAGAAAAACCTTTATTGCTGCAAATGAGAGGGGAAATAGGGCAAGTACCTTCTGATTTGAGTTTTATTTTTGGACATACACATAAGCCTTTTGAAAAGATGATGGTTTTTGATGGTTTTCCTCAAGCTGTAAAAGTATATAACGATGGAGGTTGGGTCGTGGATACCATGCAAGAACAAATATATCACGGAGGAGCAATCATTTTAGTAGATGATAATTTGGACTGTGTTTCGGTACGAATGTACAATGAAGGAACATACAAAGTTTCAACAACTGAAGCTAAATATGATAGCGATAGTCATTCAGAATTTTTCAACATGCTCTCAGAGCTGATAGATTGTAGCAAAGAGCCTTATGCAAGTCTTTGTAAGACGTTCAATGAAGAGGTAAGACTTCGCTACAAATATTTAGACAAAATGGTAAAAGGATAGATTTAAACAAGCTCTTAAACAAAGATTGGGCAGTGAGAAGAATTACTTCTTTCTTCCCAATCTTATCGCAAGAGTTCCTCCTATAACTGCTCCTAAACCAGCCCATACCCACACAGAAGGGCATATTTTTTTAGGATTTTCTCCTAAAAAGAAATGAGAAACATCATGCAAAAACGGACGATTATCGGCTACTTTTTCATACAACCACTCTGTAAGTTCTGCAAAAGTAGGGTTTTGATTGTACCAACTCATAGGCAAATGAGTTGCACCTCCAAGCTCTAAACTTTTAAAAGCTGCCGAAGCACCCGAATAAACAATACCTTCTGGAGTAATAAGACGAACAGCTTTTTTAAACAATTTTTCATCCAAATCTGGAAAATCCTTTGCAACTTCTTGATACGGACGTAAATCTATATGTTTGTTGTCTGTAATCATTTCCCATTTGGTAATCCAATATTTACAAAAGCCACATTCTCCATCCCAAACTAAAAGTGTTTTTTTGGGAGGAGATGATGTTTTGATTAAACTTTGAAATTCAGAATGTTTTGAAACAGTATTCATTTTACAAAAATTTAGTTTTGGGCTATATTATTTTTATCAAAAAGATGTTGAATTATACCTTCTCTTAACCCTACTTTGGGAATTATTATCTCTTTTATTCCTGCTGCCTTCATCACTTTTAGATAAATTTCTGTAGCAGGAACAATTACATCAGCCCTATCGTCATTCAATCCGAAATCACTAATTCTCTCTTGGTAGTTTCGTTTGCTTAACTCTTTATACAAACGTTCTATCTCTCTAAAACTTAATATTTTATTTTTCGATTGTTTAGACAAATCGTAGAGTTTATTGATATTCCCACCTGTTCCGACAGCATTTACAGGACTAGAAAGAGGCTTTATTGCCTTTTGCACCCAGTCTTTTAAAATTTGATTTTCTCTTTCTATATATTCTTTTGTTACATTTTTTGTATCATCGGCAATCGAACGCACCGAACCCATATTGAAGGAACGAGCATCTATTTTTTGAAGATTATGATAAATATTTACTTCCGTACTTCCTCCCCCCACATCAATATGAACAAAATTGTTTGTCGAAACATAATTTAAAATAGATTTATTGATAAGTTCGGCTTCCATATCTCCACTGATAATATCAATAGAAATTCCTACTTCTCTTTTTACTCTTTCTACAATATAATTGCCATTCTTAGATTCCCTCATTGCAGAAGTAGCACAAGCCATATAATCATTGACTTCAAAAACTTCCATAACATTCTTGAAAGCATGCATCACTTCAATAAATTTTGCCTCATTTTTAGGGCTAATCTTATGCGAAAGACTAAAAACATCTGTACCCAAGCGCAACGGAAAGCGTACTTGTTCTATTCTTTTAAAACTAGGATAACTGTCTTTTTCAGAAAAACGGACTCTACTAATATGCAGACGGAGTGCATTTGAGCCAATATCGATGGCAGCCAAACGCAAATCTTGATTGGATTTATTTATCATAACTCAAAGAAAACAGATTTTGAAGATTTTTACTAATTATTTTTGATAATTAGATTAATTGTTTTCTGTGAACTTGATAGCATCGCTTTCTTTCTTGAGAATAATAGGAATAGGTTCTGGCTTATACATCTTGATTTCTTGAATATTGGCAGGCAAACCAAATTTATTTTCAAGAAGATAGTTTTTAACCGTTCGCATGATTTCTGTCTTTGTTTCAAGTGCTGAAACTTTATAGTCTAAAGTATTTACCCAAAACATCACTTTCAGATTTACTGTACTTGCTGCAAACTCATCTATCAAAACAATCGTTTTTTCATTCTTCAAAACTTCTTTGTTTGTATTCACAATTTCTGTAATTCCTTTTATAGCTTTTTGTATATCATCGTCGTAATCTATGCCTATAACAAAATCTAGGCGCAAAAACCCATCTTGTGTATGGTTATATACCTCATTTGTAATAACCAAAATATTAGGAATATATACATCTCTTCCGTCGAAGGTTTTCATTTGTGTGGTTCTGAAATTTAGTGAGACAATCTTCCCCATATTTCCCTCTACCGTAACGGTGTCTCCCAAGTTGAAAGGACGGTCAAAGACTAAAATTACTCCAGCTAAAAAATTTTCTCCAATCTCTTTAAAGGCAAAACCTAAAATAACTGCACCTGCGCCTGCACCTGCTAAAAGCCCTCCAGCCACTCCAGTAAGTCCCATTGTGTGCAAGCCTAAAATAATGCCTGCCAAGATGAGGAAAAACTTTACTAATTTGACTACATAATCTACCACTAATTTATTTTGTGCATTCTGCATCATTTTCTTTCGGAAGAGCTTGGTCAGTCCGATAGCAATGAGAATAAAAACAGTAGTAATAATAAGTGAAATAGCAATGCGTGGAATACTTTCAATGAGTATTTCCCAATAAGATAAGAGTTTTTCTTGTAGAGTTTCTGCTATATTCATAGTAAAAGTATAAGATTAAAAAATATGAGACATTCCGAATGCCTGCTGTGTAAACAACTCTTTCTTTTTTTTGTTCCAAAATAGTGTTTTTAACTTCTCATACATAAAAAAATGGAAATTTACCTCATCCGACACACCATACCAAAAATAGAAAAAGGAGTTTGTTATGGCTTTTCAGACCTAGAATTAGCTGATTCTTACAATGAAGAATTACAAACTTTGTCAGAGAAGATGCTTCAACTCTTACACAAAAAAAAATCAAAAAATAAAGAACAAAAGGAGCTTCTCATCTATACAAGTCCACTTCAACGTTGTTCTATTTTGGCAAAAGACTTGAAAACAGCACTAAAAGATTATTTTCATTCCATTATAAAAACAGATAAAAATCTAAAGGAAATGAATTTTGGAGACTGGGAGCTACAAAAGTGGAGCGATATAAAAGAAAAGGAACTTAAAAAATGGACAGACAACTTTGTAACTGCTTTTACGCCTAACGGAGAGAGTTTTGAAAATCTACACGAGCGAGTAACTCATTTTTGGCAGACAAATATAAAGTCAGAAAAAGGCAAAATAGCTTTTATTATCTGTCATGGAGGAGTTATTCGTTCTATCTTGTGCCATGCTTTAGAAATTCCTCTGTATAAAGCCTTTTCTATTTCTATTGATTATGGAAGTATTTGTAAACTAAAAGTTTTTGAAACACACACGCAAGTAGAATTTACCAATAGATAAAATAAAAAAGTCCATACGATAATAATGTTGTATGGACTTTTTTGATTAAATATCTTTTTTTTCAGCTAGTGCTTCTCGTACTGTGTAAGTAGCAATCATAAATTCCTCTCCTTTGTGCTGTCTAATTTGTCCAATTATTTTTTCCTGCAAAGCAGCATTACTTTTTAGCTCATCATATAGATTATCTTCATTAGAGATGAGCGAGCCAGAAAGGGCAATTTTCACTTCTGGATGTATGGCTTCACATACATAATGAAAGCTGCTATACCCTGATTTGTAATTTACATCACAAGGTTTCATTGGTTTTCTTGTGATGGGACAAATATTTCCTCTCAAGAACTCATCTAATCGTTCTGCAAATAGTTTTGAATTATAATATCCCATAATTTTATAGTTTTTCAATGATTTTCTTGACGTTGTATTTGCTAATAAAGATACAATTTTTACACCACAATCCAAAACCTTAATTAAACAAAAATATTTTACTGTGAGCTTTTAAAGCACTACAGTTTACGTTTTGAAGACAAAACATAAACAAAAATAATATCTTGTTGAAATTTAACAAACTTTGTGTGTTTATCTCTTCCTAGTAGAAGTGTCAGATGCTAGTTCTGTCGTCTTACTTTTATTAGATTCCTTATAAGAAACGTTAAATAGAAGTTCTAAACTTTCATTTTTTTTATTGTTATGTGCAACCCTTTACCAAGATAGCTGTCTTTGTTTATAAATTAGAACTATATCACATAAATAAATACCCTAATGAAATCACTTATCACTCCCATTGTATTTTCAATCCTTTTCTTATTTCCTGTACTAAGTTTTGCTCAAGACGTTGAGATTGAAATAGAAGAATCAAGTAAAGAAAAAAACAAGGACGAAAAACGTCGAAAAAAACGTTCAAGAGTTATTGTTATTGAACAAGATGAGCTAGACGACATCAAAGAAGAAATCAGAATTGACCTCAAAGAATTAAAAAGAGAACTCAAAAGTGCTTTCAAGGAAATTGAAGGCGTGGACTGGGAAGAAGTAAACGAAGAAATTGAAATCGCTATGGAAGAAGCTAAACAAGGACTTGCAGAAGCTAATAGAGAATTAGCTAATATCAGAATCGAAATTGATGAAGATTTTGAAATGGAGATTGAAGAAGAACTAGAAGAAATCAGAGAAGAATTTGAAGGTATGGAAATAAATGGAGGCTCTCCACGTATTCGTATCATGACACAAAATAGCCGTCCATACAAAAGAAATATAGAGCGCAACTTTTCTGACCTTACTGTAGATTCTAATACAGAACTTTCTGATAAAATGAAGAAAGGCACAACCACAACATTTGATGAAACTGTACAAAACTCCGTAAAAGTAACTCCCAAAACAAAGGAAGGAAAGTTTACTCTTAGCTTTGCTCTTTCAGCAGCTAAAGCTGACAAAAAAACTACCTATATTGAAGTATATGACTCTAATGATAATGTAATTTACTTTGAATCTTTAGTAGATTTTTCTGGTGCATATCAAGGCGAAATTGATTTGGCAGTAAATGGAGCAGACAATTATACACTTGTGGTAAGACAAGGAACAAAATATATGAGTAGAAAAATTAGCCTCAAATAAGTAATCTAACTGGACTTACGTAACATGCTGCTCTGTTTGAGCAGGTTTGTAAAATTTGAAACTGTGTCCTGTGACACATAGGACACTAATCTACGTAACTCCAGTAATCTAAATATTCTCACAAAAAGAGTTTAGAAAATGAAGTCTAAACTCTTTTTTTATTTCCTAATTTTCCTTAAAAATCAAAAACAATACGCAACGCTTGTAACTTCTTTGTAGTCTAAAGGACAAATTAACAAAAAGCAGAATTTTAAAAACTATATTTCTGTCTCATAAACTCAACAAACTACCAACAATGCGTTCTTTACTAACTTTATTACTGTTTTTTATCTCTTCTTTTTTTTCCCTCAATGCTGATGCAGCTCGCCTTTTTGGTAGAGTAACTTCCTCCGATGGAGAAGCTATGCCTTTTCTGACCGTCTATGAAGAAGGTACAACGTATGGCACAACCACCAACGCCGAAGGAAATTATTTTTTAGAATTAGCAGAAGGAACACACCAAATTGTATTTCGTTATGTAGGTTTTCAATCCCAAACACATACCGTAATTATAAAAAATGGAAAAAATGTAGAACTAGATATTGTGATGAAATCTTCGACGATAGGTTTGAAAGAAGTAGTCGTTACGCCAGACGGAGAAGACCCAGCGTATGCTGTCATTCGTGCTGCTCAAAAGAAAAGAGAATTTTACAGAACGCAAAACAAAGCCTTTTCTTGCAATGTCTATATTAAGAATGTACAGAAATTAGATGAGTTTAAAGTTCCAAAACTCTTATCAAATGATGAGGTAGAAGAATTTCGTAAGGAATGGGAGAAAAACAAAATTGTCTATTTTTCTGAATCTGTATCAAAATATTATTTTCTTGCTCCAAACAAACGCAAAGAAGTTGTTATTTCATCGAAAGTAAGTGGCGATAGTCGTGGTTTTTCTTGGAATAGTGCCTTGTATTTGAGTTTTGATATTTATGAAAACACGATTGATGCTCCTGTGGGCGACCGTTCATTTATTTCTCCAATTGCAGCAGGTGCAATGATGTATTATGAATATCAGCACGAAGGCGAATTTGAAGACAAGGGAGTAAATGTACATAAGATTCGTATTTTTCCTCGCTCAAAAGGGCAGCCTTTGTTTAGTGGACTTATCTATATTCAAGACAGCACTTGGCGAGTACATAGCACCGATTTAGAAGTTTCAAAAGATGTTGGACTAGAATTTATAGACAAACTAAATATCAAACAAACTTTCGTTCCCGTTACTCCTAACAAAGATATTTGGCTTTGCAGTACAAGAGCTTTTTCTTTCAGCTACTCTGTGTCAATGATGGGGGCAAAAGTAGCAGGACATGGAAACTATACAGGTAGTTTTTCAAATTATGATGTAACACCAAACTTCACAGCATCACAGCTAAAAGCCGATACACAGGGGCAAAAATTACCTACTCAATCTTTTTCTAAAAAGGAAAAAAAGAAACCTACACAAGAAAATAAAGAAAGTGACGATAAAGACGAGAAGAACGAAGATATAGCAGAAAATATCGTAGAAACAAAACAAAATTCATTGTCAGAAGAAAAAAATGAATTAGAAAAGCTGGTTTTGGAGCGTAATTTTTTTGATAAAAATATTTCTGTTATTTCAGATAGTTCGAATCTAAAAGATGCAGAATATTGGGAGAGTATTCGCCCTGTGCCTCTGACAAGCGAAGAGAGTGGACATTATACTAAAAGCGACAGCGTAGAGAAAGCCCACAACGACCCTGTCTATTTGGATTCAATGGACAGAAAAGCCAATAAATTTAAAGCTACCGATTTGATTTTGGGCTATACGTATAGAAACAGAAAAAAAGAACTTACTTTCAACTTTGGCTCACTACTTGAAAACTTGCAAGCCAATACAGTAGAAGGATTTGTCATAAATCCATCCGTAAATATTACCAAGTTTAGGGAACGTAATTTTAGTACAACACGATTCGGAATAGATGGGCGTTATGGATTTAGCAGTAATAAGGTTTATGCAAAAGCTAATTTTTTCCATCGTTTTAATCAGATGAGTAGCACATATATTCGTGCAGAAGGAGGTTCTTTTGTAGAACAATTTGATAAAAATGCCATTACGCCTTTTGCTAACGAAATCTATACGTTTTTTAGAGAAGAGAATTATATGAAACTCTATGAAAAACGTTTTGCCATGCTCACTGCTGGAACTCGTATTTTTGATGGAGCATTTTTTCATATTCAAGGAAGTTTTGAACAGCGTGTTCCTCTCCAAAATACCAACCCAACCCTAAAACCTCTCATCGATAGGGACAATATTACTTTTTCACCTAATATTCCCCTTGATTTTAATGCAAATGAAATATTTTTTGAACAACACAACGCCTTTATTTTGAAAGCACAGTTGCGTTATCGCATTGGAGAAAAATATATGTTGCGCCCAAAACAGCGTATTACTTTAGGTAGCAAATATCCTACTTTTACGCTAACGTATCAGCAAGGTATTCCTTCAATTTTTGATAGCCAAACAGACTTTGGACAGCTTACTTTGAATGTAAAAGATAATCTAAATTTGGGAATCGTTGGAACATTAGACTATGAAGCAGAAGCAGGCACGTTTCTTTGGAACGATTATACTTCTTTTGTTGATAATTTTCACTTTCAAACTTCGCCCATACTTTTTGCACAAAACCGTTTGCGTCAGTTTTTGCTCTTGCCTTATTACCAATATAGCACAACAGATAATTTCATAGAGGCACACGCAGAGCATCATTTCAATGGTTATATTATGAATCGTATTCCACTCATAAAAAAGTTAGGATGGCAGTTTGTGGCTGGAGCGCATTATCTTCATACACCAAATACACCCAACTACACAGAAGTAAGTATAGGTTTTGAGCGTGTCTTCAAAATATTGAGGGTAGATGCTGTTTGGGCTGTAAATCCAAGTTTACAGAATGAAATCAGAACAGGATTAGGCAAAAACTTTGGAGTGCGCTTGAGGTTTGGTATTTAATCCTTATGACGACAAAATAATATTTCATGGCACTTTTTTAAAAGTAAAAATTGGTTTCAAATTTGAAATTCATTTGAGTTAGAAAAGTTTACTTACAGTTTATTACAACTCATTTTTTTACTTTTTATTTGTCAATAACTATGAAGTCTTTTAATATTTTCGCCTTCGTATTTTTACTATTATTACTTCTGTGCTTCCTTAGCCTCAATTCTTGTATGGATTTTGACAAGCCAACACAAGATTCTATATCTGAAACTCTACCTACATCAAATAGATAAATAGTATAACATGCTCATCAGTAGAGTATGTCATAATGAAAAAGTTTTAGCTATTTTGAAAAACAAAACAAAGAAGATAATTTAAAGAAAGGTTATCTTCTTTGTTTTGTATAAGCATATTTTTAGACTTCACTTCACGTTTGCCATATAAGTAGAACAATCTTTTCGTATCTTTGAAAGATATTTTTTCAATAATTTTTATTTTCTGCTTTAGATATTTCGCATGGATACGCATTCGTCTTCTACTATTTGCTTTCTCATTACTGAAGAATATTGTAGTGCTGCTTTCTATAATTCTCAAAACTTACTTTCTATTCCTTATGAAGCAAAGGAACGTGTAGAACTTTTTTTTGAAATTGATACTCAAATAAAACCTATTTCAAAGAAATATTATGAGAGTTTGCCTCCTTCTGTCAATGCTTTAAGGCATCCTGCGTATGGAATGGAAAAAGAAAAGACCTTTGACTGGCTTGGAGCTTCGCACCCTTACGAAAAGTTATTTGACAGTATTATTGAAAATATAAAATTAGAATTTGAACGTCTGTCTCCCAATTTTCAAGGAGTAATTCCTATTCTATGCGTTTTTTCGCCTGCTTTTTCTCAAAAAATAATAGATAAGTTTACAGCTTATTTTATAAAGAAAGGATTTCATCCACTTGCTCCACTATCTTATTTAGATGCTATCATAGATGGAAAAAATCTTAGATTACAAGCCTCTAAATCTCCTCTTACTTTTATAGAAAGCTTTGGAGAAAGAATTATGCTCACTCGCACAGAAGACAGCACATTTATCCAAAACAAACTACAAGATGTCTCTGATTGGGATTTTGAAAGAGAATTAGTAAAGTTTGTTCTTCAACGAGCGATGAGACAAGTCCCGACAGGTGTAGATTTGGATGAGCAAGTTGCGCTACATTCACACAGAGCAGAAGAATGGCTCAATCAGATTAGAGAGGAAAAACAAAGCTTTATTACTGTACGGCTTTCCAACGGAACAAGTGCAACAGCAACCATAAACTCTCAAGAAGTAGAACTCTTACGTATTCAGAGCCGAGAACTTTCGGAAAGAGTGGTAGAACATGCGCCCAATGATTCAGAAATCTATCTTATTGGAGACTTGATTTTACAGTCAGAATTAAAAGCACTGCTTACACATAAAGGCTATATAGTACATACTCTTACTGATGAAGAAGCCACACGCTTTGCTTTGAGGGGAATGAAGAGTTACTTAGACAAACAAGAAAAAGATGAGCCTATGGTGGTAGAAGAAACGCTCATAAAAGAAGCCATTCCAGAGTTTTTGGTCTATCAATATTATTTACCAAAAAAAATATGGACATTACACATTAATTCTCAAGACTGGAATCAAGAAACAGTAGATAAAGTTATCAAACAAAATGGCTTAGAGGTCTTGCCTGCTTTAGATATTTTGCTACAACATGCACAAGAACTTGCTAAAGATGGACTACTTTCTACCGACCAAATGAAAAATTTGCGTCTTAAGGCAAGAGAACTTGACATTAGCGAGGCTGAACTAGAACAGCGTTTACAAACTGTAGGCATACGAGTTTTGCCTCTTCGTGAACTTTTAGAAACTAATGTAGATAGGCGCAAAGTAGGGCGTTTTTTTCCTAGTGAATACTATCCACAACTTTTGGCAGTAGCAGAACAGAACGGTTTTTCTGAAAAAGAACTCAATATTTTTTTCCGTCAGAGAAATTTAAAATTACAAACAAGAGAGGAAATTCTAGACTTTGAGCTTCAAGACCGACTAAAAGGAAAAATGCTCTCTCAAGAACAGTTTCAAGAAATTTTGGAAGTAGGCGATAAACTCCATTACTCAAAATCAGATATAGAAATTCTCTTAGACAAACGTAAAATAAAAATCAGTAAACCTAAAGGAATAGGAGCTTTTTTGGTAGCAGGGATTATATTTGCTGTTTTGGCTGTCGGAATTATTTTAATGACACAAATTCCTAACTCTCCTATTTCATTTCCTAGCATGAGTTCGAAGACAAAGCAAGAAGATTTTAGTAGTGATAAAATAGAAAATGTAGAACAGCTCATTGGAAAGTATGCAGGAACAGTATATCATACAGAACTTCAACGAGTAAAAAACAGTAGAATAGAAATTTTAGCTGTTAGGGAAGAAAATGGAGAATATATTTTTACGTATTCTATTCCTCAAGACCGTTTCACGACGTGGAAAGGCAAGATAAATTTAGAAGAAAAAATTATTGATTTTATGCCTCCTGAAAATGCTCGCCACCGAGTAACTAAATATAGATTTTATAGGAAAAGTTATAAAGAAGCTGATGGAACAATCCGAAGAAGCGACATCGTACTTGAAAACTTGAAAGATAGTACACAGGTTTTTGTGAAATAAACTATTACTAAAATAACTCATGACTAATTCAAAAAATATAATATCTTTCTTGATTCTAATTAGCTGTTTGTTAGCTTCTTGCCAACCTAAGAATAATTCAGATAGTACAATAGAGAAAACAAATGATACCATTACTTTTCAAGATGTTGAGAGAGAATATGAAAAGTCTATTACAAGAGTAGCAGCAGACACTAAAAAAATAAAGGAAAAAAGTCTCATCATTGATACTACAGGTAATATCTGTGAAAAATACAGGAAGTTACATTATCCTTCTCAAGAAGTCATTTCAAAATATTTAGATAATATTCTTGAATCAAATCAGCTAAGTGAGAATAATAAAGCTTTCATTGAGGAGCTAAAGAAAATCAATATCTCAGAGCTAACTATTGAGCAACCGATATTTCCAATATTTCGTCTTGATAAATCTCATATTGGAGTAGTTGCAAATATAGTCTTTAGCGATAGAGACCACGAGAAGCCTTTTACAGATATTTCATTAGAAGGACAGTTAGTAAACGGCTTAGATACAGATTATATTCCAGACGAAAACCAAAAAATTATATTTTATCCTACCATTTTAGATTCTATTTATGAAGGCAAAGGTACACCTACTATTCATTATTACACTACAAAAGGACACAAATCAGCCAAGATAACAAACTTTGGTGTTGGCATAGACCAATGTGAACCATATTATTTCTATCCTTTTGATGCAAAGCCTAATCTAGCAGATAGTGTTTTGCTTGGAAGTAAACTCAAAATAGACTTGGTATATGAAAGAAATTTGCAAATAGACAGTCTGCTTAGAAACAGTCTTTCTCCTAAAGAGTGTTACTACGATTGCCCTAGTAGCTCACACTTATCAAAAACGTTTGCACGCCTAAAAGGAACAACAAATGTATATTTCATTTATGCAGACACTTTTCCAATAAATGATAAACTAGATACACCATCAAGAGGCATAATTTTTATAAATCAAAATGGGGATTTCGTTTATCTATGGAAAGATAGTATGGACTTATTTGGTTGTGCTTGTTTGTAAAAGACACTATCAAAAAATGGCTCTCGCTCGGCTCAAGCCGAGTGAGCAATATGTATTCGGCTTCCAGCTGTGTATTGGTTTTTTAGACAACTATTGTCAGAGTTATTTTGGATTAATAAAACAACTACTGACAAAGTTTTTGTTTTTTACCTCTCCATCATCTCCAAAATAGCATCTACATATTCTCTGTCATTAGAAAGACGTGGAACTTTGTGCTGCCCTCCTAGCTTTCCTCTGGATTCTAGCCATTTATAAAATGTGTTAGGCTCTGCAAAATGCACTTTTGGCATTACGAGTGCAATATTTGCCTCACGCTTGGCATCGTAGTCTGAATTTATTTCTCTTAATTTCTTATCTAATGTTTCTACAAACAGTGTTTCATTTTCTGGCTGTTTGTCAAATTCTATAATCCATTCGTGTCCCCCTTGTTTATGGCTTCCATTTTCTTCGCCTTTGATATACACAGGAGCAGCCGTATAGTCTTTGAGTTTTGCATTTGTTTTTTTACAGGCTTCTGCCAGCGCAATATCAGCATTTTCTACTACGACTTCTTCTCCAAAAGCATTGATAAAATGTTTGGTTCTGCCAGCAATTCGGATTCTGAAAGGACTAAGCGAAGTAAATTTAATAACATCTCCAATATTGTAACGCCAAAGTCCAGAATTGGTAGAGATAATCATTGCATATTTTTCTCCTAACTTTACATCTTGAAGGTTTACCGTTTTTGGATTTTCTTTGTCCCACTCATCCATCGGAATAAACTCATAATAAATTCCGTAATCTAAAAGAAGCAATAAATCTTCGCTATTTTTTTGGTCTTGCAGCGCAAAAAATCCTTCAGAAGCATTATACACTTCCATGTAGTTCATTTGGTCAGAAGGAATAAGCTCTTTGAAAAGCTGACGATACGGCGTAAATGAAACTGCTCCATGAAAAAAACATTCTAGGTTAGGCCAAACCTCCAAAATTGAGTTTTTGCCTGTAACTTCTAATATTTTTTTGATGATAAAAAGTGTCCACGTCGGAACGCCTTGAATGCTTGTAACATTTTCTTTTGAACTAGCTCTTGCCATTGCCTCTGTTTTTTCCTCCCAGTTTTCCATCAGTGCAATATCCAAACTTGGTGTTCGGAGATATTCAGCCCACGCTGGCAAATGATTCATAATCAAAGCCGAAACATCACCACAATTTTTCTCGCCTGTAATTGGATTGGGCTGCATACTTCCACCTACTCCAAGTCCTTTTCCAGAGAAAAAACCTGTATCTGGATAATTATTAGCATAAACAGCAATCAAATCTTTGCCTGCTGCGTAATGGTTTTTGTCTAGTCCTTCTTCCGAAACAGGAATGTATTTACTTCGTGCATTAGTTGTTCCAGAAGATTTTGAAAAGCCGATAATAGGCTTGTTCCAAAGTAGATTTTGTTCTCCCTTCAAACTTCTTTCTATATAAGGATAAAATTCTTCGTAACTAGAAATAGGAATTCTGTCAGCAAACTGTCCTTGTGTTTTGATAGAAAGATAATTGTGTTCTTTTCCCCAAACTGTGTTTTTTCCTTCTTCGATAAGATATTTGAAAACCTTTTCTTGAACTTGAAAAGGATTTTTCTTAAAATTTTCTATACTATCCAAACGAGTAGAGAATATTTTTGTACCAATCCAATTAACAATGTTTTTCATGATATTATGTAATTTGAGTAAAAATAGAACAAGTTAAAAAAATGTGAATTTAATAGATAGTTTGATAATGGCTAATAGACCGTTAAAAATTATTTTGCCTTCTTCCTTATCATAGAGAAATTTTTACATCTGTGCTGATTTAATTACCATATAACTTAGTATTTGTTTGAGTTCTAAGAGAAATAAAAATTATCCGTTTTACATTATTCATTATTTCAAATGTTTTGCGAAACAATCCAAGCCGTCGTCCAAGCAGCTTGAAAGTTGAAACCTCCAGTAATAGCATCAATATCCAAGACTTCGCCAGTAAAATACAAATTAGGCAAAATTTTGCTTTCCATTGTCTTGAAATCTACTTCTGACAAAGAAATCCCTCCACAAGTTACAAATTCATCTTTATAGGTGCTTTTTCCCACCACTTGAAACTCGCCTTGTGTTAGCTCATTTGAAAGGCTTTCTAGTTCTTTATTAGATAGTGAAGCCCAATTGGTAGTGAGGTCTATGTTGGAAGCTTCAACCAATTTTTTCCACAGACGGTTCGGAATTTCGAAAGGCGATAGCGTTCCAATTTGCTTTTTGCGCCATTCTTCTCTGTGAAACTTTAAAGTTTTGAGGGCATTTTTCGGTTTTTCATCTATCCAATTTACACCCATCTGAAAATTGTAGTTTTTATCTGCCAGTTCTCTTGCCCCCCACGCAGAAAGACGTAAGACAGCAGGCGCAGAAAGTCCCCAATGCGTAACTAAAACAGCTCCATTTTCATCAGAGAGTTTTGTATCTTTTGCCCAAACCGTCCCATTATTTACCGAAACGCCAGCCATATCTTTCAAACGGCTATCATTTTTTATCGTCATCGTAAAAAGCGAAGGAACAGGATTTGAAATCGAATGTCCTAAAGTGGTTAGCATTTTCCATGATTTAGGCTGACTTCCTGTTGCCATCACAATCGCATCGGCTTCCAAATTAGGTTTATTTTTTATTTGAACTTGCCATTTATTATGATTTTCTTCTATTGGAGGAATTAGTTTTTCAACTGGAAAACCTGTTTTTATCTGAATGTTCAGTTTTTTAGCTTCTCTGAGAAAACAATCTATAATCGTTTGGGAATCATCTGAAACAGGAAACATACGTCCATCAGCTTCTGTTTTTGTTTTTACGCCTCGCTTTTTAAGCCACATTATCATATCTTTTGGCTGAAACTGATAAAATGCACCTAAAAGCTCTTTTTCTCCTCGTGGATAATTTTTGGTCAGTTTTTCTGGCTCAAAACAAGAATGTGTAACGTTACAGCGTCCACCACCCGAAATCTTTACTTTTTTGAGTAGCGTATTTGTTTGTTCTAATATCGTTACGTGATAATTTGGATTTTTTTCTTTGATATTGATAGCTGCAAAAAAACCTCCTGCACCTCCTCCAATAATGATTACTTTTTTATTTTGCATTTTTAATATAAAAATCGTCGGTGGAGACACCAACAATGGCACTTCTCCCTAGTTTATTTATCATTTACAAGTTACATTCAACAATTCGTCTATTGGCTCATCACCTAAAGGTTCAGCTTGTCTTCTAAACTCTTGATATGAAATAGGCTTATAATTTTGTTCTTCCAAAATCTGCTCAAAACTCACATTTTCTCTTATTGGGCGTACTCCTTCCATAAATTTAGGAGCAGAGTAAGATTTGAGTTGAGCATTAACTTTGTTTAAAAAATCAAAATCTCTCAGCATCATAATCATCTTGATAGTATCATATTTTAATTCCTCTAGTTTTTTCATAATCTTGTTATTTATTTTCCATAATTAAAGCAAATTTACAAATACTTTCTCAAAACCTTATTCTATAATAAAAAGTTAGGCAGTTTTAAAATTATTCAGACCCTTAGGGTCTAGGCTCTGAAAAACTCATCAAATGCAACGCAAAGAACGAATCAAAAACTTACTTTCTGCTCTCAATAAAAATCTTTACGAACGCCAAGAACCCATACAGCTTGCTCTTCTGACAGCCGTAGCAGGTGAAAGTCTTTTTATGCTTGGCGCACCGGGGGTTGCAAAAAGTTTAATTGCACGAAAACTTAAATTTGCCTTTACAGCAGGACAATCCTTTGAGTATTTGATGAATCGTTTTAGTACGCCAGACGAAGTTTTTGGTCCTGTTTCTATCAAAAAACTCAAAGATGAAGATAAATATGAACGCCTCACAGAAAAATATTTACCTGGAGCGACAGTCGTTTTCTTAGATGAAATTTGGAAAGCAAGTCCATCTATTCAGAATGCACTTCTTACGGTTTTGAATGAAAAAATTTACAGAAATGGCGAAGAAGATGTAAAAGTAGAACTCAAAGGCTTGATTGCAGCCTCAAACGAACTTCCACCCAAAAATGAAGGTTTGGAAGCTCTTTGGGATAGATTTTTGGTGCGTTATATGATTTCTGAAATAAAAGAAAGTGGAAACTTTTTGAAAATGCTTACTTCTTCAGAAGATGTTTATGAGGATACTGTTTCGGAGGAACTTAAAATCACAGCAGAAGAAAATGCTACGTGGAGCAAAGAAATTGATAAAGTAGAGCTACCCAATGAAGTTTTAAATACGATTCAACTTGTCAAAAAACAGCTTGACGAGACAGATAGCCAAATTGGAAATATCTATTATATTTCAGACCGAAGGTGGAAAAAAATTATACGCCTTCTCAAAACTTGTGCTTTCTTAAATGGAAGAAAAAAAGTCAATCTGATGGATTGTTTTCTCATTACACATTGTGTTTGGAATCAGCCAGAACAGTTGGATAAAGTTCGTCATTTAGTTTCGGAAGTGATACGCAAACATGGTTATTCTATTTCTCTGAACCTATCTGGACTTAGAGAAGAAATAAAAGAACTGGAAAGCGAAATTGAGAAAGAAACAAAAGTAAAGCACGTTACGACACGAGAAGAACTCTACCCAGTAGAGCAAGAGTTTTATCAAGTTTTGAACTTAGAGGCTTCAATGGATGGAAAGTATATCAAACGTGCAGATTTTGATAGGCTTACAAAAGACGAAAGTACGATTAATGTTTATGATGATAATTTTAAACTAACTTATAAAGTAAAAGCTAAAAAACCAGCGCAACAGCACGAAATTCATCTGTATCATAATGCACAGCTTTTACCTCTTCGCCTTCGCACACACAAGGTAGAAAAAGACGAAATTATTTATAGAAAAGCGCATCATCTGATAGAAAAATATTGGAATGAAAAACTAGAGGAGCTTTTAGCTTACGTTAATGAAAACTTAGAAAAACTGGACACTGAAAAGCCAGAAGAATGGTATGAGCTAGACCAAAACTTGTTTGTAGATGCTCGTCTTGCGCCCATCGTGAAGGCAAACCTTAATGATTCTATAAATCAGCTAAATGATATTCAACTTAAACTAGAAAAACTCAAATATTATTATAAGAATTTAGGCTAAACGAAATAGTCCAAATATTATTTTGATATAAACTATTTTTTTAGGAAATTTAAGAAGATAACATTCCCCAGTTATTTTTCCCTTTATTGCTAAAACATGTCTAAAAAAATAGTTCTTTTTCTAATTTTTATGGGTTGTTTTTTTATGACAATCCCTAAAATAAATGCTCAATCTGTATTAGATTTAGCTATTACAACTACTACTGACCTCACTCAAAATAGACTTTTTTATGAAGACCAAACAGGAAATCTTACTTTTGAGGAAATACAAAAAGAAACATTTGCTTCAAAGTTTGAGTCTTCTACAAAAGAACCTCTCAACTATGGCTTTACAGGCTCTGCTATTTGGCTAAAAATCAAAATTAAAAATACCAATCTTCAAAAAAATGATTACTTGGCTTTAATGGATTTTGCTGTACTTGATGAAGTAGATTTTTATTTTGTTTCGCCCCAAGAAACGGTCGTTTATAAAACAGGAGATATAACACCTTTCACAGAAAGAATGGTAGATTATCGTAAATATATATTTCCACTCTCTTTCCAAGATACAAGCCTGCATACGCTCTATATAAGAGCAGCTAATAAGGCTACTCTACAATTACCTTTTAAGATTATTACGACATCAGAATTCCAAAAAAAAATAACAGCAGAAGAACTAGGCTTTGGTATTTTTTATGGTATTTTGTTAATAATGATAGCCTATAACTTTTTTATCTTTGTTTCCCTAAAAGACTTCAACTACGTTTACTATATCATCAGTATTAGTGGTTCATTATTATTATTTTTCTCATTAGCAGGTCACCAAAGTCAGTATCTACTTCCTAACTCTCCTCTTTTTGCTAATCAGCTTGTACCCTGTGGTTCTGCATTTATTATGATGGGCATATCACTCTTTACTGCTTATTTTAATGAAGTAAGAAAGCACCATCTTATTTTGTATTACTTACTTTGGTTTGCTTTTTTTGTAGGAATAGCGACACTACTAGCTAGTCTGTTGTTACCTAATTTATATGGTAGAGTAATTTTTTTCACTAACCTATTTGGACTCTTCTTATCAATTATTGTATTGACTTCAAGTATTTATTGCTTTAAAAAAGGACACAAGGCATCACGTTTTTTTATTGTAGCATTTTCGTTTTACATTGTTGGTATTGTGGTTCTGATTCTCAAAAATTTAGGTGTTATTCCTTCAAACTTCCTAACGAGTAATGCAGGTGAAATAGGTGCTAGTTTGGAGGTTTTATTTCTTTCTTTTGCTCTTAGTGATAGATACAACATCTACAAAACACAAAAAGAAGCTACACAAAAAACGTTTCTTGAAATGGAAAAAAATGCAAAAGAAACACTAGAAAAGAAAGTAACAGAAAGAACCAAAGAACTCCAACAAGCCAATAACGAACTTGCCACATTGAATCAAGAAATACATCAAAAGAGTGAAGAAATTAAAGCACAAAGGGATGCCTTATCAAATACAACAACAGATTTAGAGAAAACTGTTAAAGAATTAGACAAGCAAAAAACAGACATTCTCTCTAGTATAAATTATGCAAAAACCATCCAAAGAGCAATGTTACCTTTTCAAGAAAGGATTTCTCATGCTTTAGATGCATTTTTTGTTTTTTACAAACCTCGTGATATTGTAAGTGGGGACTTTTATTTCTTTGAGGAGAAAAAAACACATATAATTTTTGGTGCATTTGATTGTACAGGACATGGCGTTCCGGGGGCATTTATGTCTATGATAGCTCATCAAATATTGAGCGATATTGTCAATGTAAAAAAAATATATTCTCCAGACTTAATTTTAGAAGAGTTACACAACAAAGTTTATTCGTCCTTACAACAGGAACAAACCCAAAACCGTGATGGAATGGATGGAGCAATTGTATCTATTAAAAAAAATAAAACAGAGAAGGGTAAAGCAAAATTTGAAACACTAGAATATGCAGGAGCTATGAACCCTTTTTACTATGTTCAAACTCCACTAGATGCAAGTGTAACAACTGAACTTGTTTGTACATCTATAAAAGCAACCAAAAATACAATAGGAGGAAAAACAAAGCAAAACGAAATACGAAAATTTGAAAAACATACTATACAATTGGAAGGATATAAAACTAACTTTTGGCTTTGTACAGACGGTTTTCAAGACCAATTTGGAGGAGAAAAAAATAAAAAATTTATGGTAAAAAATTTCAGAGAGTTACTCTTTTCTATGCACGATAAGGACGTTAAAGAACAATACAAAATTATTCGAAACACTTTTATAAACTGGAAAGGATTCAATAAACAAGTAGATGATGTGTTAGTGATAGGAGCAGAAATTTAAAAACAAAAATACAATGTCTTAGTTTTGTTTAGATTCTATGAGAAGAGAGAGCTTACTAAGCTACATAATTTTCCATTGTTAATTTTTAACTGTTCATTTTCGAAGAATGCTCAAAATTGCCTTTGCTCCCATTTATGCTCATCCTTTGCCAGCAAATCATCGCTTTCCAATGCAAAAATATGAGCTTTTGCCAGAGCAACTTATCTACGAAGGAACAGCAAAAGAAGAAAATTTTTTTACACCAATACCTCTTTCTGAAGATAAAATTTTAAGAGCGCACACATCTGAATACTGGAAAAAACTAAAAAATCTTTCCCTTACAAGAAAAGAAGAACGAAGAACAGGCTTTCCTCTTTCTGCCGAGCTAATAGAAAGAGAAATTACGATTGCTGGAGGAACAATTCAAAACACAGAATTTGCCTTAAAATATGGTGTTAGTATGAATATAGCTGGAGGGACACACCATGCTTTTACAGAACATGGCGAAGGATTTTGTTTGCTCAATGATATTGCTCTAGGTGCATATCATTTGATAGATGAACATAATTTTGATAAAATTTTGGTCGTAGATTTGGATGTACATCAAGGCAACGGAACGGCAGAGATTTTTGAAAATAACGAGAGAGTTTTTACATTCAGTATGCACGGAGAAAAAAATTATCCCTACAAAAAAGAAAATTCAGATTTAGATATTGAATTAGAAGATGGAACAGATGATAAAACCTATCTCAAAATTCTGAAAGAAACCCTACCTAAACTTATTGAAGAACAAAAACCTCAATTTATATTCTTTCAATCAGGTGTAGATGTTTTAGAGACTGATAAGTTAGGACGTTTAGGAATGACTTTACAAGGCTGCCGAGAGCGAGATTTATTTGTTTTTACAGAATGCAAGGAAAATAATATTCCTGTTTCGGTTAGTATGGGAGGTGGCTATTCGCCTAAAATTGCTGATATTGTAGAAGCACACGCCAATACGTATCGTTTGGCACAGAATATTTATTTTTAAAGTTGATGAGATTGTAACAAAGTATGATAGATTATATTGGTCGTTGGTGGAGACACCAACAAAGGCTTATTTTCGCCATTGTTGGTGTCTCACCTACGATAGTCTGTACCAAGCTATAAAATATAAATAGTCATCATATTCTGTGTAACACCACCTTAAAGTTTATAAAAAAAATCCTCCTACCCTGCGTTAAACAAGGTAGAAGAAGCAAAGAATATACTTACTAATAAGTAAGTTCGGTATCAAAATAATACTCTTCAGAGCGAATAGTATTTGAAGGAGCAAAAGTTGTATCAAAATGATTCACTACTTTTTCAAAATAAAGCCCTTGATATTTTTTAATAGGTTCTAAATGTGCTGCATTTTCAAAAATAAAAAGTTCTGTATCTACATTTGCCTTGTCTTTAAAGCGTTTTCCCATTTCAATAGGTGTATGAATGTCTTTATCGCCATACATCAAAAGTATATTTTTGAGATTTTTTAGATGTGAAATCTTATTGATGGGTCTTAATTTTTCTTTTTCTGTTACAGGGTCTATAAACTGCATCACTTTCAAGACTTTTGCAGCTAAAGGATAATGTTTCCAAAACTCTGGAAGAGAGGTAAGAGGAGCTTCAAAAATAGCCGTTTCGAAACTATGAGTAGGGTTTGCTAAAGCACAAATTCCCCAAGCTGCTCCCTGCGATATACCAAAATATCCCAAGGGCAAAGATGGTGTAAGCTCTTCTAAAACTTTTGTTGCAGCCAAAACATCAGCTGGAAAATCAAAACTTCCATTCTGACTTTCTCCAAAGCCGTTCAAATCAATTAAAAAAACATTGTAACCATTTTTTCTTAAAAAATTGGCAATACCACTGCTCAAAAAATAGCCTTTTGAAGATTTAAGCATTGGAGGAACACACAAAATACTTGCCTTGGGTTCGTGTGTAAGAGCAGGAGCAAACAGACCTTTCAAAATAAATCCGTCTGGATTTAAGAAATTAATTTCCTTCCATTGTTCTTGTTCTATGCTTGGTAATGGATTTTCCCAATTCTGAACAAAGAAATTACCAAAAAAAGGCTTTTTAAGTAGCTGTTGCAAAATGATATTCATAGATTTTTAAATTTATACTTACTAATAAGTAAGTTGATTAAGAAAAATTTATTTGAACGTGTCGTTTGTTATAAAATCCTTGTGTTTATTTTTTAGCCTTCAAATTCAGAAAAACTTGATTTTTAGCTATCTGATATACTTCTTTGCCATGTAGTCTGGCACTCAGTAAAGAGCCTTGAAGTGCAAATAAAATATTAAGAGCTTGATGTTTAGGCTCACCTTCAAAATAAAACTCATTGTTCTCTCTACCTTCTTTCAATATTTCACTATACATATTACGTATAAAATATCCTAAAGATTGAGCTTTCTCTTGCATTGTTGGGGGAATAGAAAAAAAATCTGTTCCAGAAGCAGCCATCAAACATACTCTGTTTCCTTTGTCTATCTGCCAACCATACATACCATCAATATATTTTTCCAGTTTTTCAGTAGCAGAAATAGGTAATTCGTCAGTTTTTGTTTTCCAACGTTGTAACTTACCTCTTGCATGTTCTATGATAGCTATTCCCAAATCTTCCTTCGATGGAAAATGATAATGAATGGCAGCATTTTTAATTCCTAATTTTTGGGCAATATGCTTATAACTAAAACCATTGTATCCGAACTGCTGAAACAGAGCTTCTCCTAAATAGATTATTTTTTCTCTAGTATCTAGTGTAGCTAGTTTATTATCCAAGTAATCTAAAGAATAAGATTGAGATGCTATAACAATATTAGACATAAAATAAAAAGATGTTTTGAGTTAGATATAGTATCATAACGCAAAACTACAAAAAATATTTTACTTACTACTAAGTAAGTATGTTTTTTATTGTCCTATCTGATGAACTGACCTAAATAAACCAATGTTAGACAGATAGGTCAGTACCGAATAACATAGCTTCTTAAACATTAAACAACTTCGGATACAAAATAAAAAGTAGAACAAAAAATTGATTATATTTATCAATACTCCCTTACTTTAAAAGTCATGTTATGAAGAAATTATTTTCGCTGTTATTAATACTCTGTATGCTTTACAATCCTTCTATGGCTTGTTTAAATTATTTTTATGGCACAGATAAAGACGGACATACTCACGAGATGACTTATGTTTTGAAAGATTTTTTTTATAAAAATTTCAATACTCAAAAACACCTTAATAGTCTGCGTGAGCTTAACAAAAAGTTAGAAAAAGAGCATTCTTATAAATATTTATCTGATTACTCAGTTACCTTAATGAAGCTAGGAAAAACTGATATTGCTGTAGATATTTTACAAGTATTGCATTATCACTATCCTAATGATTATAAAATTGTAGCAAACTTGGGAACAGCGTATGAACTCAATTCAGAATTAGACAGCGCATTGAAGTATATAAAAAAAGGAATTAAGCTCAATCCTAACTCACACGGAGGAAGCGAATGGATACACGTAAAAATATTGGAAGCAAAACAAAAAATTACTCAAAATCCTTCTTACTTATCTCAAAATTCTATTTTAGCACTTTCAGAAACTCAAAAAAATGATAAAGAAGTTTATACACAGATTAATATTCAACTTCGTGAGCGTTTTCCTTTTAGTTCTCCACCTAATGATGTAATGGCTCATCTTTTAATAGAACTAGCCGAATGTTCAGAAAATGTAGAATCAGTAGAGTACGCTAATGCTCTATACAAGATGGTCAAAAATTATTACAAATATGATTCAGATTATCTTGATGAAAAAATAAAAGAAACTCAAAAATTGAAACAAAAATATGCTAAAGAAAAGATAGAAAACCCTGCTGATACTTCTAGGGAAACTAATCACGACAGACTAACATATCTTTCTTACAAACAATTTCTACAAGAATTTCCTCAAATAAAGATAAATTGGAATAAAATTAATACTGATACAGACTCTTTACTTTCTCTAGCTAAACTAAAAAAAATGCCAAAATCTATTCAAGATAAAACCACTACAACCGAAAATAACGAACCAAAAGATGTTGAAATAGACACAGATAAAAATAAGTATGAACCTGCGATAAAAGAGAAATTTATTCATGGAGGAATCAATTATCCATTTTTAGGGCTTTTTATAGTCGTTATTGTTTTACTTATAATTTATTTTATTATCAGAAAAAACTAAAACCCAGTTTTATCGTTCTTTAAATTGCTATGCGTTCAAAAAAATGTATATTTGCTAGACTTTATAGGATAATAACCCCACTTCAAATACGAAATACTTCTACCCAAAATAATTTATTAAACTTTCATTCAATTATTCATTTTTAATTGTCCATTATCAATTAAAAACCATTTTTTATGCAACGATATTCCATCCTTTGGGCAGACGACGAAATAGAACTCCTCAAACCTCATATTTTATTTTTAGAAAAGAAAGGCTACGATGTAACGGCAGTCAATAGTGGTACAGATGCGTTAGAAGCAGTAGAAGAAAATAACTTTGATATTGTATTTTTAGACGAAAATATGCCAGGTATGTCTGGTTTAGAAACCCTAACAGCAATCAAAACAACTCGTCCATCACTTCCAGCTATTATGATAACTAAGAGCGAAGAAGAGCATATTATGGAAGATGCCATTGGGGCAAAAATCGCTGATTATCTTATCAAGCCTGTTAATCCAAATCAGATTTTGCTTTCTATAAAGAAGATTTTAGACCAAAAACGATTGGTTACTGAAAAGACAAATCTGAGCTACCAACAAGATTTTAGGAATCTTTCCATGACCTTTCAAGATGATTTAGATTTTGATGAGTGGGTAGAAGCCTATAAAAAACTGATTTATTGGGAACTTGAAATCGAAGACACCGAAAACCAAAGTATGCAAGAGATTTTGGAATCTCAAAAGGAAGAGGCTAACATCAGTTTTGCTAAATTTATTCAAAACAATTACGAATATTGGCTCAATGACGCTACTGAAGACGAATACCCAATGATGTCTCACGATATTATGGGCGAATGGGTTTTTCCACTTTTAGAAGACAAAAAACTCAACGAAGAACGTCCTCTATTCTTTATCTTGATAGATAATTTACGCTACGACCAATGGAAAATAGTAGAATCGCTTTTAGCTGAATACTTTACAGTCAAAGAAGAGAAAGTATATTGTTCTATCTTGCCAACCACTACGGCTTATGCTCGTAATGCTATTTTTTCTGGACTTTTACCTTTGGAAATGGCAGAAGACCATTCTGATATTTGGGTAGAAGACCAAGATGATGAGGGTAAAAACAACCACGAAGAAGAGTTTTTGCGCCGACAAATGAAAGAATTTGGTTTTGGAGACACAAAAACAACTTACAACAAAATCCTTAGAAATCATCAAGGAAAACAACTGGTAGAAAACTTTAGTAATCTCCAACAAAACGAACTCAACGTCATCGTCTATAACTTTGTAGATATGCTCTCACACGCACGTACGGATACTGCTTTTGTGCGTGAACTTGCGCCAGACGAAGCAGCTTATCGTTCGGTTACAAAGTCGTGGTTTTTACACTCTCCTTTATGGGATATGTTGAAGAAAATTGCAGAGGTAAATGGTCGTTTGATTATTACTACTGACCACGGAACAATTCGCACGAAGCGTCCTTACAAAATCATAGGAGACAGAAACACAAACACCAATTTGCGCTACAAGCAAGGTAAAAACCTAAATTATAACCCTAAAAATGTTTTGGTAGCCAAAGACCCAGAAAAATTCTTCTTACCTCGCCAAAACGTATCGACGAGCTTTGTATTCACAACAGAAGATTATTTTTTCGCTTATCCGAACAATTATAATCACTACGTCAAATACTACAAAGATACTTTTCAGCACGGAGGTATCTCGTTAGAGGAAATGATAATTCCGTTTATTGAACTAGAGGCGAAATAGAAACGGTAACCAGTAAGTAATTACCAGTAATCAGTTTTAAAAACCTTTTTGAAAGAACTGTTTTAAGCAATTTATTCAAAAAGGTTTTTTCTTATTTTTGACTTTCTGCAAAATCAAGAAGTTTTTGGATAACCTTTGACGTATAAAAATAGGTTCTTGATTCTCTTTTCCAGCTATTTTGTTGCTTATGTTTCGATTTTACTCTATCCGTTGGCTCTAGCACAAAATCAATATTTCTCAAACTTATGTCTTCTGTTGTTAAGAGATAAGATTTTTGATTTTTTTGGAATTCTATTTTTGTAGGTGCAAGCGTAAACTCTAACACCTCAAAATTATTTTTTTGTAATTGTTTCAATATATCATTCAAAACATAATTTCTATAAAAGAAGAGAACTAACGTCCATATTATTATCAAAATCAAAAAAGCAATACTCAATCCTAGAATATCCGTTGTTGTAGAAGTTTCTTTATTAAAAATTAGAATAATACCAATCGTTCCTACAATAATCAATATTAAAACTTCAAAAGAAAGGATAGTATTTTTTAGTAATTCTGTTTTAGAAAAATAGGTCTTGGGCTTCATAAGCAAAAATTGATTTGTGTTTTTAAAATTAGCAAAAAAAATCCTTTTTGTATAAACTGTTTTAGGCAATTTATTCAAAAAGGATTTTTCATCTTCTATTCTTAGTGTTTAGCAAAATACTACACACTCAAACGATTTTCAATTTCACTTACTAAAAACTCCCTCAAAACATCAATTTCTATACTTTCCAAAACCTCTTCAGCAAAGGCTTGAAGAAGTAGTGATTTTGCTTTTTGTTTTGGAATACCTCTAGCTTGTAAATAAAATAGAGCTTCTTCGTCTAGTTTTCCCGTCGTTGCGCCGTGCGAACATTTTACATCATCTGCCCAAATTTCTAATTGTGGTTTTGTATTCAGAATGGCATCATCTGAAAGTAAAATATTTTTGTTAGACTGAAATGCATTCGTTTTTTGAGCTGGCTGACGAACAAATATTTTTCCATTAAAAACAGCTCTTGATTTCTCATCCAAAACGCCTTTATAGATTTCATTGCTGTACGAATTTGGCTTTTGATGGTCAATAACAGTATGATTATCTACATGTGTTTTTTCATTCAAAAGATAAAGACCATTCATATACGATTCACAATGTTCACCCGAAGTGATTCTCAAATCGTTACGAATAAGTTTTCCTGCAAGAGAAATAGTTGTATTGGTAAAGCTACTGTTATCAGCTTGTTTAGCGTGCGTGCTACCTACTTGAAACTGACTTTTTGCATCTGCCTGTATTTTGTAATGCTTTACATTTCCATACTTCTCAACATTTACAGATGTTACAATATTAGTAAGGTTAGGATTTTCTCCCTTCGTAATGTAATTTTCTACAACTGTACAACGGCTGTTTTCTCCTACTGAAATATAATTTCTGACTTGAGTGAGCGTATTCTTATGGCTTGCATCATTTACAAAATACACAAAAACAGGAAGCTCTACTTCTTCATTATTTGCTACTTCAATAACATAACCGTCGGTAGCAAAAGCTGTATTTATGTCTGAAAAAATACTGACAGAATCGTTATTCAAATCAATGAGAAATTTTTCAAAAACTTCGTCGCTTGGATGTGTTTCTGTAAGAGGTTTTATAGAAATTTTACTACTTGTTTCTTTAATAGATGAATGTTTTGCAGAAAAATAGCCATTTATAAAAACCAATACATGAGACTTTAACGCTGTATTTTTATTCAAAAAATAATCAAAGTCGTTTAAATCTACATCTGCATTTAAAGAGTCTTCTCTACTTTGCAAATCAAATTTATTGGAAGTAATTGGTTTTATATCTGTATATTTCCATTCTTCATTTTTCGTAGTAGGAAACTGATTTCTTTTAATGGCTTCTAAAGCTGCCTTTTTGCCTTGAGAAATTTTGTCTGTATTTGTATTATCGCTCAACTTTTCAGCCAGTTCTTCAAAAGGAGCTAAAAAAGTAGATTTTATATCGTCTAGTAGTGTTGTCATGAGGTAGTGATTAGTGATAAGTGATTAATTATTAATTGAAATACACTTTATCATAAGAAAGATAAAACAGAATAAAAACTGGTAACTGATTACTGATTACTGGTAACTGAATCCACTTCTTCTTTTATCCAACCATATCCTTTTGCTTCTAGCTCTAAAGCAAGCTCTTTTGTACCCGATTTTACAATACGCCCTTTATATAAAACATGTACAAAATCTGGTGCTATATAATCTAGCAAACGCTGATGATGCGTAACTATAATTACAGCATTATCTTTGCTTTTGAAGCGATTTATTCCACTGGCTACAATTTGGAGTGCATCAATATCTAATCCTGAATCTGTCTCATCTAAAACAGCTAATTTTGGTTCTAACATAGCCATTTGGAAAATCTCATTCTTTTTCTTCTCTCCACCAGAAAAACCTTCGTTTAAAGCTCTTGTCAGAAGTGAAGAATCTAATTCCATTTCAGCAGCTTTTGATTTCATCAATTTTAAGAATGAAACTGCATCTAGTTCTTCCTGTCCTTTGTATTTACGAATTTCATTGACAGCCGTTTTCATAAAAGTAGCATTGCTCACTCCTGGTATTTCTATTGGGTGTTGAAATGCTAAAAATATTCCTTCGCCAGCACGCTCTTCAGGAGCAAGTTCTAACAAATCCTTTCCTTCAAAATCGATGCTTCCTCCTGTAACTTCATAGTCTTCTCTTCCTGCTAAAACTGAAGCTAACGTACTTTTTCCAGAACCATTAGGTCCCATAATAGCGTGAACTTCGCCAGCCTTTACTTCAAGATTAAGTCCTTTCAAGATTTCTTTTTCGCCTGCACCTGTATCGATACTAGCTTGTAAGTTGTTTATATTTAGCATTGCTGTTGTTTGTTTCTTTTCGATTTTATGTTTGTAACAAAATATCTAACTCTGATAATCTGAAATTATAACTAATTGTTTGAGATTATTTAGACTAATTACAAACTAAATAAATTAGGCTGCAAAGTTCGTAAAGAATTGAAGGAAATGCAATTTTTGTAGTTTAGATAACCAAAAAATCTATGGTATTTCCCTCTGTGGTACTATGTTTCTATGTGTTATAAAAAAAATATAAGTTTATGAATGAAAAAAACGACTGGAAAACACTCTCTACGGAAACGGTTTATGAAAACAACTGGATTCATGTAGAAGAAAATAAAGTCATTAATCCAAGTGGAAATAATGGAATCTATGGTGTAGTACATTTTAAAAATGCAGCTATCGGAATTGTGCCCTTAGATAAAGACAACAACACCTATTTGGTAGGACAATGGCGTTATGCCCTCAACGAATATTCTTGGGAAATTCCGATGGGAGGCGCACCTACAGAGGATTATTTATTGCACGCTCAACGAGAACTAGAAGAAGAAACAGGATTAAAAGCAAAAAAATGGCAAAAACTTATGAAGCTTCATACTTCTAATTCTATTTGTGATGAAGTAGGATATGTTTTTTTGGCACAAGAACTAGAACAAGGAGAAATGCAGCCTGAAGAAACAGAAAATTTAGCTATCAGAAAACTACCTTTTGAAGAAGTCTATCAGATGGTTTTGAGAGGAGACATCACAGATGCGATTAGTGTTGCAGGGATTTTGAGAGTAAAAATAGCACTAGAGAAGTGAATAAAATTTTCTTTTTTTACTTCATTTTGAAAAAAATCATTTTCATTTTGGATAATAATTAAGCTAATGCTTCAAGAGATAAAAACAACAAATCACTGAAAACAAGCAGTTTAGTGTGTTTTATTAAAATAAATTAAAAATTGGATTTAGTTTTGGAATTGGAATGATATAAAAATTATTGCCAAAAAAATATCATATTCCTATGCTAATTTATATCCTATTCTTTTTTATTGGTCTTACCATACTATTTAGTTTCTTTAAGGGACTTGAATTTATATCTCGTTACAACTACAAGAAACAAACTGAGTCCAAAACAAAAAACAGTTTGTAGAATCAAAACACTACAAACTGTTTCTACTCATTTTTTTAAGCATATCTATCCACATACCCTTGTAAACCTTCTTTACCTCCTACACCAGAAGCCACAAAAGACCATTCGTTATTTTGTTTTACTAACCTTCCGAACTCTACATTTGTATCGGTTGGAAATTCTTCATCAAGGTCATAGATAAGAACCTGTCTGTCAGTTTTGACATCCACAATTCGAATATAAGCATCTTTCAATAGTCCAAAGTTATGGCGACGTGTTTCAGCTTCATGAATTGTAACAGCCAAAATAAGTTCTGTTACGGCTGGGTTTATAGTGGCTAAATTTACCAAAATCATTTCATCGTCTCCATCTCCGTCTCCTGTTCGGTTGTCGCCCAAGTGTTGCGCCGCACCATCTGGAGATTTTAAGTTGTTATAGAAAACCAAGTATTCATCAGAGATAAGTTTTCCATTTTCTCCAATCATAAACATAGAAACATCTAAATCTAATTTGTTGGAGGTTTTCATTTCCCAGCCCAATCCTATCATTATTTTTTCTAGGCTGGGTTCTTTTTTGGTAAGGTTGAGGGTGCTTCCCTTTGAAAGTCTTATTGACATAATTTTACGAGATTAGTTATTGAAATAATAATTAAATGGCTATAATTTGACTTGGTTATAAATATTCGTTGGCAATAATATCTAAAGTTTGGCTCATGTGTGGCGCACGAATCGCTTCTCCAATGGCTTTAAACTCCCATTTTCCAGATGCATGGCGCATCATTTTTCCCATTACCATAGAAGTATGTCCTGCAAATTTGGGTTCAGAAGAAAGATTAAATGTTGCCAAAACTTCTCTTACCTCTCTCTTATTACCTTCAAAAATTCGGATTTTAGAATAAGGAATTTCAGCAAAATCTTGTCCTTTATAGGAATTTAGGAAAAAGATTAATTGGGTAGCACGGACATCAATTTTGTTGAGTTCGATTTCAATAACTTCATTATCAAAATCATCAGCCTTGCTATCGCCTTGTCTGTCGTCGCCACTATGCACAATGGCTTTGTCTTTTGAAATAAGTGAAGAATAATATACCAAATCTATTCGGTTTCCTTCTGCATCAAAAACGGCAACACTACCATCTAAATCTACACTTTCATTGCTAGAAACTAAACCAAAAAGTTGTTTTGTTTTTATCATCCCCCAGTTTACGCCAATACAAATTCGGTCATAGGTTTTTCCTGCTTTTTCTAAAGAAATTGAACTTCCTTTTTTAAGATTGATGCCTGTTTTTTTATTTAGTGATATGCTCATTTATATAAATTTAGAGTTGTGATTTAAGATTTTAGAATTGAAAACCAATTTAGAATTAATCGTAGGTCAAACGGCTTGCCTTTGACTATGAAGTGTAGATTTTAGAATGAAATATATATCTAATCTAAAATCTACATTCAAAAATCTGAATTGAATTTTATGCGTACTTATCTACAAAGGTCTGTAAACCTCCATTTTCGCCCATTCCAGACGCTACAAACGACCATTCTCCATTTTCTCTAACTAACCTTCCAAACTCTACATCAGTGTTTGAACCAAATTCTTCATCCAAATCGTAACGCAAAATTTCTCTGTCCGAACTAACATCTACTACTCTGATATAAGCATCTCTCAAAAGTCCGAAGTTATGACGACGAGTAGCTGCTTCGTGGATAGAAGCCACAAAAATAAGTTCTTTTACGTCAGAAGACACTAGAGGTAAGTTTGCCAAAACCATTTCATCATCTCCCTCTCCATCGCCTGTTCGGTTGTCGCCTGTATGTTGTATAGAGCCGTCTGGAGATTTTAAATTGTTATAAAAAACAAAATATTCATCAGCAGGAAGTTTGCCTGAAGCTCCGACCATAAAAACAGAAACATCTAGGTCTAGCTTTGCGCCAGACTTCATTTCCCAGCCAAGTCCGACCATTACTTTTTCCAAACTAGGTTCATTTTTAGAGAGGTTGAAACGTCCTCCTTTTTTTAGCGAGATTGCCATTTTTTTCGTGGTTTTAAAAATTAAAATAGTTTACTGTCGTACGTTGTTAAATATTAAAAAATTTTTGCTCCTGTCAGCCTTTAGCATTAAAAGCTAATAGAATTATTTCCCAAAAAACTTTTTCATTTGTTCTTCTTTAGTTAGCTCTTGTTCTGTTTTCTGATTTTTTTGTTGGGTTGGTTTTTCACCCTGTTGTTTTTCATCTTGATTAAAAAAATCATCAATAACAGATTTTTTTGAAGTATCTTCTTTTTCTGTCTTTTCTGTTTGAGAAAAAAAATCATTCAAAACACTGCTTTTATCTTCTTTTGCGTTAGCTTTCTCAAAATGAGCTTTTATGTCATCTTGTAGCTTTTGGTTGTCGCTTTCGTTTACCGTTTTGTGATGCGTTTCTTTAAACTGTTCTAAAAGTTGTTTTCTTTTTTCTTCCAGCTGTTTTTTTTCATCAGCTTTCTGTGCTTGCGTTTTATTCTCATTTCTACTAAAAATTTGTTCTACCCTTTTGCGTTGTTTTTCTTGAATTTTGTCTTGTTCTTTTTGCTGATAGGCATCAAATTTTTTATCTAGTTCGTCTAATGAATTTGCTTGCAAGCCTTCCATTTGATTTTCGATGTCTAATACGCCATCTACCAAATCAACTTCTATTTGTGCTTGATTTACTTTGTCTTCAAACAAATCTATCTCATCAGAAATTTCCAAATCATCTAAAACAAGCTGTAATTCCCTTTGATTTTTAGCATTTTGAAGTCTGTTGGTTAGCAAGACTTCCTTTGTTTTGAGTTCTTGAAGTTGAAGTGTTAGTTTTTGCTTTTGAAGCTCCATCTGTTGCCAAGTTTGTAATACTTGGGCATATAGAGCTTCAAATTCTTTTTTCTGTCTTTCTAAATTTTCTTTTTGAAGAATATGCGAACTAGCCAGCGATTTATTTTTACTTCTTAAAGCATATTGTAAGGCTGTTTCTTCTTGCTCAATAGCATACTTTATTTGTTCTATTTTTTGATAGAGTTCTTCCTTATTTTTTCTGACATTTTCCCAAATTCTAGTGTTTTTATAAATTGCTTGCTCAATTTTTACCATAGCCACCTTGAAGATTTCACCTCTTTGAGCTTTCTCTTCTTCCCTACGAGCATGATTTTCATTGGCTTGTAAAATTTTGCTAATTCTTTTCCACATAGTTTTTTATAGATGACAAAATAAAAATAAGTTTGTACCGAAATATAAAACAATTTCAGAAGTTTGAAAATATTTTTGAAATAGAACTATTTGAAGTTCTTTACTTTTCTATACGGAGAAAATGTTAAAAAGGATAAGGTACTTTTAACGTTTTTTCTTCATATTCTATTTCTAAGAAGATTAACAAACTGACTTATAAGCAGTTGCGAGTTGTTATTTTTTTCAAGAATTTATTTTCAAAATAGTTATTTTTCCTTCGGAATTAGTAATTTTGAAATTTTTGAAACAGGACCAGGGCATTGCTGTTGGTGGCATTGTAAACAACTTTGAACAAATAAATTAAAACCTTCTACTTGTACACTTTGTTCTTTTCCTGTATTTTGATATACTCTATCTAAGCGTTGGAGCATTATTTTTGCCATAGCATCAAAACTTGGCTTCTTGGTATGCTCATCTGTGGGTCTGGCTATCAAAATATCATCAAATTTGGAGCGATATTCTGACAAATCTTGTGAGGTAGAATCTAAAATTTGCATTTTCATGGTATCGGCATATTCCCACATATTTCGCATCGCTACTGCTAATTCGCTACTAGGGTTGGGAGAACGAGGGTCATTAATGAGATGATTATTGTTTTCTTCTATTCGAAGTATGCCTTTTTCTTTATCTACTGATACTTCTTTGTTTCTCTCATTTAAGCCACAAGAAAATAGACAAAACACTAGCATTACAAAAATTACTTTTTCCATTAGTAAAATATACTGTTTAAAATTATAAAAAATGAATATTCAAACTATAAATACAGCCATTCAAGCAGGTAACTTCGACAAAGCTGTTAAGGTTTCTACAAATATATTAAATCTGTTTACTCAAAACCCAAATGCCAAAGAATTAGAATCTATTTCAGAGGGAGAAGTATTGTTCCGACGTGGATATGCATATTTCAAATTGCAAGAATTTCAAAAAGCCTTAGCAGATTATAATCTTTCCATTCAAAAGGCTGAAAATCCAAATGCGTATAGCGAACGTGGCGTACTTTATTTTACTGTTGGAAAACTATCGGAGGCACTTGTCAATATGAATATTGCCTTAGAATTAGAGCCAGAAAATCCGTATCGTTATTCTAGTCGTGCTTATATACGTGCAGCAGCAGGAATGAATGTTTTGGCAATGCAAGATTATAGAAAAGCGATTGAACTAGACCCAACAGATGCCATTGCTCACAACAACTTAGGACTCTTGGAAGAAAAAGTAGGCTACCAAGAAAAAGCTAATAAAAGTTTTGAGAAAGCTGATAGACTTAGAGAAGAACAAAGCAAAGAAGACAAAATGCTCAGTAAAAAAACAGATACAGAGATAAGTCCAAAAGAAGAAAAAGAAGCTCAAAGCAAAGCTAAAAAAGAAGAAACATCTGCCTCAAACCCTATCTCTAATCAAGAACAAAATCAGCCGTCAGAAGACTCTCCTAAGACATATCAGAGTGCTTTCAAACAAATGTTTTCGTCAAAAAAAGCCTTTGGTGATGCTCTAAAAAAAGCTAGAGAGGTTTACTTCAAAAAATAATATTGGTAAAAAAGCTATTTTTCAAAATAAAATGATTCTTTATAGTCTTTTTTTATAGGTAGATAAGTGTAGATTTTATATATTTGAATGGTAAAAGCCAACTTTAGAGTTTAGATATTTGAGATTTATACTTTAAAATTATCTGTCCTACTTACTATTTATGCTATCCAAATTGAGTTTTATTTCACTAAATACTTTTTACTTTACTCGCTTTATCATAAATCTTGTTGTTTTTTTGTGCCTTTTGCTTTGCGTTTTCAACTCTGCTTTCGCACAAACAAAAATAATACTAGGTACAACTAAAGACACAAAAGGCAGTCCAGTCGAAGGAGTTTCTGTTATTCTTCCCAATATTGGAAAAGGGGTAAGTAATAGTAATGGAGGTTTTACCATAGAATATCCAGCCGCCAAAGGATTTCCAAAGAAAGTAAATGTAGAGAAAGAAGGCTATTCTTTAGTAGATTATGAAATGACAAGAAATGGTCTGAATATTCAGCTAAGAGAAGTAAACAGAACGCTGAAAGGGCAAGTCTTTGCACAAAGAAATGCTCCACTAGCAGGAGCAGAGGTAATTTGGAAAGGTGTAAATTATGAAAAATCGGTTAGAGCAGATGCTGTGGGGAATTTTTATATGGAAATTCCTAATGACAAAAGTGTGAGTGCTTCTTCTAAGTTCATTATCAACGGAAAAAGTGTTAATGGGAAGTTTTTTTCTTATGATGCTAAAAAAAATGAAGTAAAAATTGTCTTATCAGGAGATTTGGCAAATCCTGTCTTAAAAGAAAAAAAACCAAAAGAAGACAAAACAAAGAAAGAAGAAACTAAAACAGAAATACCTGATACCACAGCTACTGAACAAGAACGCATCAACTTAGAAAAGGTAGTAAATGACTTGGAGCTACAAAAAAGTTTGCTTGCCGAGCAAGGCTATAAAATCCGTGACCAAATGGAAAAAATAGCTAATCAGCTCAACGGAAGCAATGTTACACCACAAGAAAAAAGCAGACTACGAAGAGAATTGGAAGCCTTAGCCAATAAACTTATAGAAAATGAAACTGCTTTTGAAGCAGCGCAAGCCGAAACTAGGAAGCTAATGGACAAAATTAGAGGACTTCTCTATGAAAAAGATTCTATTACCACAGCTTTCACAGAAAAAATAGAAGAAGTAGAAAAAGAGAAAGAAATGGCTCGTCTTCAAATGATTATTGCAGGGGTGGTTGCCTTATTGCTTTTGGTAGTGGCTGGAGGTGCATATTTCTTTTCTCGCAAGATTAATAAGCAAAATGAAGATTTAGAAAAATCTAATCACGACCTCAACCAAGCCAAGGGAGAACTAGAAACTAAAATTGATGAAATTCAACAACTGAATAAAGAAGTTACGACCAAAAACCAAAAAATTACAGACTCTATTCGTTATGCTCAAACCATACAAGAAGCTATTTTACCTCAACACATAGAGTTTGAAAAGGGATTTGCAGACCATTTTATACTTTACTCTCCTAAAGATATGGTTTCTGGAGATTTTTATTGGATGGCAAACCACTACACCACCGAAGGACAAAAAACAGTTGTGGCAGCAATTGATTGTACAGGACACGGTGTTCCAGGTGCATTTATGTCCATGATTGGCAATACACTTTTGAATGAGATTGTTAACCAAGAAAAAATATTTGATACTTCACAAATCTTAACTCGTCTGAACGAAGGTGTAAAAAAATCTTTACAACAAAATGACCTCTCCAACGATGATGGTATGGATGTTTGTATTTGTACGATTCATTTCAATTCAGATGAGACAGCACAAGTACAATTTACAGGAGCAAAACGTCCTCTTTATTATTTCCAAAACTCATTTTTACAAACTTTGAAAGGAGATACAAAATCTATTGGAGGACGAGACAGAAAAAACAAACCTTTTACCACACAAGATTTATATCTTATGAAAGGTGATATACTCTACTTAATGACAGATGGTTTTAGTGATCAGCAAAACTCTGACAATAAAAAGTTTGGAACAACAAAACTTTTAGAATTTTTAGAAAAAAGAGCTACTCTTCCACTTTCAGTCCAAAGAGAAGAACTTTATGACGAACTAAAAACATATAGCTGGGGAGTAGAACAGCGAGATGATATTACTATTTTAGGATTGAAAATCTAACCCTCTTCTTCTGTTCCATCAGGCATATAAATCAGACGATGTAAATTCTCTTCTCTGAAAACTTCTCTTGCAATTTCTTGTAAATCAGCAATAGTTAGTGCGTCTATTTCATCAAAAAACTCTTGTAGTGTAACCATTCTACCAAAGTCTAAAAATGATTTCCCCATTCCTATCATCAATCCAGAATTACTCTCACTTGCCATAGCTAGTTGTCCTTTAAATTGCTGTTTGGCTGTATGAAAAAGTCCACTTCCTAACGGTTTTTCTTTTAGTAAATCAAGTTGTTTTAATACTAAATTCAGACTTTTATTCAAATTCTTTTTTTCTGTAGCAAATGAAATAGCAAACATACCCGAATCGCTATATGCAGAAAATCCAGCATCGACAGAATATACCAAACCATATTTTTCTCTAAGCGAAAGGTTGAGACGAGAATTAAGGGCAGGACCTCCCAAGTAGTTTATTAGAAGAGCAAAGGGAATACGTTTTTTATCATGTAAATTATAGGATGCTCCTCCAATCATACAATGTGCCTGTGAGATAGATTTTGGCTTGATAATATGTTGTGCCTTTACAAATGGAGCAGGCTTTCTATATAAAGTAGAAGAAAAGACTGGAATATCAGCAATATACTTTTCTACCATTTTCTTGACTTTCTCAAAAGATAAACGACTTACAGAAGAAAAAACTAAACGACTTGTATCCAAATTTTGACTCACAAACTCTTCAAAGTCAGTACGTTTGAAACGCTTTACGCTTTCTGCCGTACCTAAAATTTGTTTTCCTAAAGCATGTGTTCCAAAAACAACCTCATCAAACTCATCATCTAATAAATCTACTGGATTGTCTTTATACATCGCCATTTCTTCCAAAATAACACCTCGTTCTTTTTCAATTTCTTTATCTGGAAAAATAGAACGGAAAGCAATATCAGAAAGAATATCAATGGCTTTTTCTGTGTGTTCGTCTAAAACAGAGGCATAAAAAACAATTTTTTCTTTTGTTGTGAAGGCATTGAGTTCTCCCCCCACAGCATCCAAACGATTGATAATGTGAAAAGCTTTGCGTTTTTGTGTTCCTTTAAATGCCATGTGTTCCCAAAAATGAGCAATTCCTTCTTGGTGTGCCTTCTCATCTCTACTTCCTACTTCCAAACTAAAACCACAATGTGCTATTTTTGTATGATTGACTCTACAATGCACCAAACGAATACCGTTAGGGAATGTATAAACTTGATAATTGTCTAATGTATTTGCTGAATTATTTTCTAAACTCATCTCTATTTTAAATCGTCTTTTATTTTTCAATTTACAAAGTAACGAATAAGTATTGGTTTTGTCTAATCTTCTAAGTCATTTCAGTGTTGCATAAGTATTCGTAAAGTATTTTATGTACCTTTATCAAATTAAATATTTCCAAATAAGAAATGTTATCACGGTTAATTTTGTACACCAGTCTGGAAGACTGGTCTGTAAAATCCAAAACATAAGTTTTGGATTGAAATAAAGTCTTTTTAGTCTTTGTCGTCAGACTGGAAGTCTGACCTACGTAAATAACCGTGATAACCTTTAAGCTATTTCATTAAAATATGAGTAAAAAAATAGTTGAAGATATATATCATCCAATAGCTTTATTGTATGATATATATAACGAACAAGACAAGCTAACTATCTTTGATATTGGTGCTTGTGAAGGAGAAAGTTCCATTTTTTATTCAGAACATTTTCCAAATGCAACCTTGTACACTTTCGAACCTGTTCCTTCAAATTTTAGTTTAGTTAAACAAAATACAGCTTCGTACAACAACATTAATCCCTTTCAAATTGCTTTGAGTAATGAGAATGGTACAGCAACCTTTCATGTTTCTTCAGGAACTCCAGAAGGTAAAGATGATAATGTGAATTATGGAAATAAATCTAGCTCTTTACTTTCTCCAGAGCTTCACACAGACACTCACAAGTGGCTGAAATTTGAAGAAAAAATAGAGGTCAGAACTCAAATTTTATCAGATTTCTGTCAAGAAAAAAATATCTCAAAGATAGATTTTATTCATATAGATGTACAGGGAGCTGAATTGATGGTATTTGAAGGAGCTAATCAAATTATCAATGCTATTGATTGTATTTGGATGGAAGTCGAAGAAGTTGAGTTATACAAAGGGCAACCCTTAAAGCCCGATGTAGAAAAGTTTATGTATGCCCGAGGCTTTTTTAAAATTTTAGATACTACAAATGGTCTTTCTGGTGATCAGTTTTATGCTAGAAAAGAATTTTATATAGCAAAAAGAGGCAAAATAGCATTTTATTATACTTTTTTGAAAGCCTATACTGCTGAAAAAATAAAAACCTTTAAAAGAACACTATTTTACAGACAAGCTAGTTATTTCAAAAATAGAATCTTAGAACGTTTGGGATTGAAAAAGTAAAATGTCTGACATTAATAATACTACCATCTACCTTTTCTCTGGCTTGGGGGCAGACAAGTCTGTATTTGAAGGCTTTTCTTTTCTTAATAATCGAAAACACAAATTCATAGAATGGGAAAGACCAAAAAGTAAGGTTTTAGAAGAGTATGCTTTACAACTTTCATCGCAGATAGACACAACCCAAAAAGTAATTTTGATAGGTGTGTCTTTTGGAGGAATGTTAGTGTCAGAGCTATCAAAGCACATTAAAACTGAAGAGGTTATTTTGATTTCTAGTGCATCTACCCCAAAAGAGCTTCCATTTTTGTACAGGGTATTAGGAAAGTTGAAACTTTATTTTTTCATTCCTACACTGCTTCTCAATAAACCTAACAGATTGCTTAGTTTTGCTTTTGGAGTAAGTATCAAAAAATACATAAAAGAACGAAAACAACTTTCTCAAATCATCAAAAATACAAACCCAAAGTTGGCAAAATCTTTTATAAAGATGATTATGACTTGGAAAGACAACCATTTGGAGCGTACAAACTCTATCCTTAGAATACATGGCGATAAAGATATGATTATTCCTGCTCCAAAAAATTGTCATTTTATAGTAAAAGATGGAGCACATTTTATGATTCTGACACATTTAAAAGAGATTGATTTATACCTTCAAACAGTTTTGTAATTAAATCTAGTTTTTTACTACTGATGAGTTATCTATAATACTATATTTTGATCAGTTTTCTATGATTTTGTTTTTGGTAAAATTACGTTTCAAACAGCTTTTCAGAGTATTGAGTGAGTTTGGACTGGTAAGGGGCATTATACTATTACTTTTAGTTGGTGTTGGAATAGGCTATTTTTATGAAAAGTTTTTTGTTTTAGAGTCTTATCAAATTGAACTGATTTTCTTAGCACTTATTTTCTCTCTTCATCAAAATAGAAATGACTATCATTTTCTATCTTATCTCTCAAAAAATCAAACTAAAAATAGTGGTTTCAGAATCCGTACTGTAGAATACACTTCTTTATTTTTCCTCTTCCACTTTCCATTATTTTTTGTATTGGAAATCAGTTGGCATCAGTTGATTTATTTTTTTATCTCTTTTATATTGTCTGTTTTTCTAGCATTTTACTCTCCAAAAAACGTAAAAAGCATCCATTTTGCGCTATTTTTCAAAAAAATAATCTTACTCATTCCACTAAGTGTTTGGGAGTGGCGCATGACGCTGCGTAAGAATACTGTTTTTTTCCTGCTTTACATTCTAGGATGTATCATTTGTGTTTTTTGGGCAGCATTGCCTTATATTTTACTTTTTTATGCTCTTTTTTTAACTGAAATCTACAATCATTTAGAGCCGAAAGAACTCATACAATCCTATCAAACCAAGCAAAAATTTTGGAACAACCGACTTTCATCAGCTTTTCTATTTGGTAATCTAATTTTTCTACCTCATTATGTAATCACTTTTCTCAATCTTTTGGGTATCAAATTTATTTTTTTTGACATAAGTTATTCTACAGCTAACTTTCCACCTCTTGTATTTTTAGGCATACTAGCTGGTTGTTTTATTCTCTATAATTTGATTTTATTTCAGTTGATAGTTTACAAATATTCTAGCTTAGATAATCAAAATGGAAAAACTTTGAATATGTTTCCCATCACTATCTTCATTCTTATTTCTATCTTTTTACCTGTTTCACTTTTTATTTTTTATCAGACATGGAAGAAAGCCAATCGGAAAGTAGCTTTGCTATTGAATTAGAAAATATTAATTTTCAATATCCTAACTCCAACAAAAATATTTTAAATGAACTTTCACTTTACGTAGAAAAAGGAACTATCCACGGAATTTTGGGAGACAATGGAGCAGGAAAAACAACACTTTTTAATCTTATTTTTGGATTTTTAGAGCCTACAAAGGGAGTATCTCTCATTCAAAATAGTATTGCATTCCTGCAAACAGAAAACTATTTTTATCCCTACATCACAGGGAAAGAACATTTGTTTTTAAGTATTGATTTTGCTAGTCAGAACAAAGAAAAGCAAAAAGAAATAGAGCAAAAAATAAAAGATTGGAACGAGCTTTTCGAACTTCCTTTGCAAGATTTTGCTCACAGTTATTCGACAGGAATGAAACGCAAATTAAGTCTTTTGAGTATTTTACTTTTGGAGAAACAAATCATCATTTTAGATGAGCCTTTCAACGGTTTAGACTTACAAACTTCTGAAATTGTACATCTGATTATTCAAAAACTCAAAAACACAGGCAAAACTGTATTACTTTCCTCACATATATTAGAAACAGTTTTTCGACACGCAGATAAAATTAGCTTTTTGGAGAAAGGAAAAATCATTCATTCTTACTCCCAAAATGAGTTTGAAAGCTTAAAAGAATTTATAGAAAATAAATTTGGCAAAACTAATCAAGAAAAAATTGATACCTTGTTAAGGTAAACTTTTCAAAACTATTTGATTGGTATTTGGATTATAGAAATATCAAACTACAACTATACTCTATTTTTTTTTATGGACAAACGTACTTTTCTCAAAACAGCTAGTTTAGCTACTATCGGAATCATATTAAATCCTCTTTCTGCTTGCGACTCCTCTAATAAAGATACTTCAAAAGTAAATGCAGATTCGACAGCAGTCGCCACAGAAAACGGTCTTTTTACACTCAAATCTCCGTTTGAGTTGCCAGCACTACCTTATGAATTTGCTGCTCTTGCTCCCAATATTGATAAGCAAACAATGGAAATTCATCATGGAAAACACCATCACGGCTATGTAAACAAACTCAATGCAGCTATTGAAGGAACAAAATTTTCTACCCAAAATCTAAGAGAAATCTTGGAAAGCATAGGCGATAACGATACAGCCGTTCGCAACAATGGAGGGGGACACTACAACCACAGTCTTTTTTGGGAATCCTTATCTCCAAAAAATCAAGTTCCGACAGAAAATCTGAAATCTGCCTTGGAGAAAGATTTTGGTTCGTATGAAGCCTTCAAAAAAGCATTTACAGAGGAGGCAAAAGGTGTTTTTGGCTCAGGTTGGGCGTGGCTTTGTAAAGCTGGTGATGGAAAACTCTTCATTACTTCGACACCAAATCAAGATAACCCACTGATGAAAAATCTAGTAGATGAAACAGGAACTCCAATCTTAGGGCTAGACGTTTGGGAACATGCTTATTATCTCAACTATCAAAACAAACGTGGAGACTATATTGAGAATTTCTATAAAGTTATTAACTGGGAGAAAGTAGAAGAGCGTTTTAAGGCTTAATATGTAGCTCACTCTTCAGAGTAAGAAGCATTGTCATAAGCAGATACAAATGTAACTCGTAAGAGTTATTAGAATTTTATTTTGTACTTTGTAAAGAAATAATAACCTTTTCGGAATACTATAGCATTGACTTATTTCTTAATTCATTTAAAAATGAAAAAGTATTTTAAATTTATTTTCTTAACTCTATTTTTCAGTTGTGTATTTGTATCTGTTTTTGCTCAAAAAATTCATGTAGGCATCCAAACAGGCATAAACAGTGCTAATCATTTTCCTAATGTCGAATACTCAAAAGATGTTGTCAGATTCAATTTAGGTAGTGTTTTGACCTATCAGCTAACTCCAAAAATTAGTTTTTCACTAGAAAATGGATATTCTCAACAAGGAAATAGCTGGCAGGAAGGAAAATATGAAACCTTTACGCACTTAGAATACTTTAGAAATGCCATCTTACTAAACTATTCGTTCTTTAAAGAAAATGTAAAAATTCGCCCTCTTATTCAAACTGGTTTTTATTATAGTTTTTTACTAGATATGCGTTCGGATGGAGATTATAGAGAAGGTTTTTTCAACTCTACTGACAAAGGAGTAGTTTTTAAAGTAGGTACAAGAATAAAATTAAGCGATAAATTTTATATCGCTCCAGTATTTATATTCGAAAAAGGCTTTGATGGAATTGTAAATCCTTTACCTAATGAATGTTTAATAGCTATGCCTCAAAATAGAACACTATCAGCAAATATTTCAATAATGTATAAAGTTCCTACAAGAAAAAACTAAATTATTTCACACTAGCCTTTTTGAAAAACTCTTTGAAGCCAAAAACTTCGAAGAGTTTTTTTGTTTGTATTTTTACAGTATAATTCTATTCCGACTTATCCATTTTCAGATGAACGACTACCCACAACAACGCAAAATCATCAACGACCCTGTTCACGGTTTTATTCGTATTCCTTCAAAACTCATTCTCCAACTTATCAATCATCCATACTTTCAACGTTTGAGAAGAATAAAACAGCTAGGACTGACAGAATTTGTCTATCCAGGTGCGCTTCACACTCGTTTTCATCACGCTTTGGGGGCTATGAACCTTATGCGAATGGCATTAGATACTTTGAGATTAAAAGAACACAAAATTTCTCATAAAGAATACGAATCTGCTCTTATTGCCATTCTGCTGCACGATGTCGGACACGGAGCTTTTTCTCATGCTTTAGAATGTACTATTCTGAAAGACTGCCATCACGAAGAACTTTCTCTCTTGATAATGGAAAAACTAGATAAAGAATTTAATGGAAGACTTCGAACAGCCATCGATATTTTTAAAGGGAATTATCATCGTCCGTTTTTTCATCAGCTAGTTTCTGGGCAGTTAGATATGGACAGGATGGACTACTTGCAAAGAGACTGCTTTTTTACTGGTGTTTCGGAAGGGACAATCGGAGGAGAAAGAATTATCAGAATGCTGAATTTGAGTGATGATAAATTAGTTGTAGAAGAAAAAGGAGTATATAGCATAGAACACTTTTTAAATGCTCGTAGAATGATGTATTGGCAGGTGTACCTACACAAAACTACCGTTTCGACAGAACAAATGCTTATTCAGACCATTCGTAGAGCAAGATATTTGACACAAAACGGAGAAAAACTATTCTCTACGCCTTCGCTTTCCTTTTTTATTCAGAATGAGATTACGCTTCATCAGTTCGAAAAGCAGCAAAATGTATTAGAAAACTTCATTCAATTAGACGATTATGATATTTGGGCAAGTATAAAAGTTTGGACAAACCATAGCGACAAAATTCTATCTTCTCTTAGCAATATGCTTGTAGGTCGTCGTCTTTTCAAAACACACCTTACAAGCGAGGAACTAGACCAAAATTTTAAAAATGAGATAAAAGAAAAAGTAAAGGCTACTTTTGGAATAAAAGATGAAGATTTATCTTTTTTAGTCTGTGAAGGAAATATTACCAACTCTGCGTATGCTCTTGGCACAGGCGAAGAGATTTGCATTTTGAGGAAAACAGGAGAAGTCATTGATATTACCAATGCTTCTGATATTCCTTATCTTCAATCGTTTACACAGCCTGTTACAAAAAACTACTTTTGTTATCCTAAAATGAAATAAATTTATCAAAAAACACTCACACTCATTCCACCATCCACAGTAATATTCTGTCCTGTGAGGTAAGACGATTTGTCCATTGCTAAAAAGGCAATAACAGCAGCCATTTCTTCTGCTTCTGCAATTCTTCTTAGAGGAGTAGCAGAAATTATCTTATCTAATTTCTCTTTATTCTCAAAAACAGCTTCTGTAAGTGGCGTTTTGGTGTACCACGGCGAAACTGTATTGACACGAATATTGTCTTTTGCCCATTCGGTGGCTAGGCTTCTTGTTTGCTGGTTGATTCCTCCTTTCGTCATGGCATACGGCAAACCACTATTTACGTCTTGGTTTCCTGCTACCGAACCCACATTTATCACGGAAGCCTTTCCAGACTTTTGGAGATACGGATACAATGTTCTTGCAACTTCAAAAGGCGCAATCAGATTAATTTCTACTATTTTTCTGTATTCTTCTTCGCTATATTCTAAAGCTGATTTTCTGATATTTATTCCAGCATTATTTACCAAAATATCTAGTTTTCCGAAATTTTCATCTATCCAGTTAGCTACTTTTTCTCTGTCTGTTTTATTTGTAACATCTGCTCTAATTCCTTTGACAGTAGCATTTGGAAACTGTTTTTTGAGTTCTTTTTCTAGCACAC
>NZ_JAHDIG010000009.1 GCF_020630935.1 Bernardetia sp. | reverse complement strand
CTTTCTTATCCTGATGGTGGACTGATTACTTCTAGCTCTGATTTGAGTAAATTTTTAATTGATTTGATGAAAGGCTATGACGGAAACGGAATGCTACTTAATAAAGATAGTTATGCAGAGTTTTTTAAATCGCAGTTAGAGCAGGAAAACTTTGAAGGTAAAAAAGATTTTAATGTAGGTTTATTTTTAGACAAACAGCTTGCTTATAATGACATCGGACATAGTGGAGGCGACCCTGGAACGAATACAATGATGTATTTTGATTCTGAAAAAAAGATAGGAAGAATTTTTATTGCCAATACAGATTCTAAAAAGGAAAATAGTGGAGATGTTTTTTGGGGAATATGGGGTGTCTTGGAGAAATGATTGTGTATAGTGTTGCAAATCAATAAATAAAGTCTTACCTTTGCACTTCATTTTTTTAACACAATTAACTGATTTGGTATGAGAAATTACGAAGTAACATTTATTCTCACGCCCGTGTTGTCCGAAAGTCAGTTGGGAGAAATTAGCGATAAGTTCTACAACTACTTGACAGAAAACGGTGCAAACATTTATAATCGTGAGAACTGGGGGTTGAAAAAACTTGCCTATCCGATGCAAAAAAAGCATAGTGGACACTATCACTACTTTGAATTCGAAGCTGACCCACAACTTATCAAAGGTTTAGAGGTAGAGTTTCGTCGTGATGAGCGTGTAATGCGTCATTTGGTAGTTGCTTTAGATAAGCACTCAATGCTCTTCAATGAGCGTCGTCGTAATGGAGAGTTTAATAAAAAGAAAGATACTCCTAAAGAAGAAGAAGGTAAGAAGTAATTTTCTAGCTTTCTCACACTGAATTCCTTTTTATTTACAAAAAACTATTTCATTAGATTATGACACTAATCAACGAACCAATCCATAGCTCAAGACAAGAGCGCAGAAAAAAATATTGTCGTTTCAAAAAATCAGGTATCAAGTATGTAGATTACAAAGATGCTGAGTTTTTGAAAAAATTCTTGAACGACCAAGGTAAAGTATTGCCTCGTCGTATCACAGGTAACAGCCTCAAATTCCAACGCAAAGTAACACAAGCTGTGAAACGTGCAAGACACCTCGGTCTTTTGGCATTTGTTGATGACAACGGAAAATAAGCCTGCCTTCTTTCCTATTTTATTTATTCATTCCCAAAACCTATAATTCAAAAATAGATTATGGATATTATCTTAAAACAAGGCGTTAAAGGCTTAGGAGATAAAAACGATGTAGTAACTGTAAAACCAGGATATGCTCGTAATTATCTTATTCCACAAGGATTAGCAATGGCAGCTTCTGCTTCTAATGTTAAAGCCGTAGAAGAAACAAAACGCCAGCAAGCTCGTAAACTTGCTAAAGAAATTGAAGATGCTCAAGAGTTGGGCAACCAGTTAGAAAATCTAACTTTAGAAATTCGTACTAAAGCAGGTGAGTCTGGTAAAATCTTCGGTGCTGTTACTCCAATTCAGATTGCAGAAGCAATTAAAGAAAAAGGTTTCGAAGTTGATCGTAGAAATATCACACTTCCAAATGACCTTAAAATGTTGGGAGAATATACTGTTTCAGTATATCTTCACAAAGAAGTACAGCCAGAAATTAAACTAAATGTAGTAGAAGAATAATTAGTATTAATTTTACTACTTAAAAATCCCTTTTATCTGAATGATGAAAGGGATTTTTGTTTGTTCTTACTTTCAAGTTGCCTTCTGATATACGGCTTCTTTCCAATGCTCTAAAATAGGGTTCATTTTCTTAAACCACAGATTAGGAACAAGTGCCATCAAAATCATTGTTGGATAGCCAGATGGCAGTTGTGGACTTTCATCAAAGTGTCTCAAAACTTGATATTCACGAACGGCAAAAGCGTGGTGGTCAGAGTGGCGTTGGAGTTGAAACAAAATAAAATTACTTACCTTATGGCTACTGTTCCAAGAGTGAAAAGGATTGACACGCTCATAACGATTAGGAGTAATCTCTTTCCTAACAATTCCATAATGCTCTACATAATTGACAGCTTCCAAGAGTGAAAAAGCAATAATGGCTTGAGCTATAAGTAAAACACTAACTTCCCAAACAAAACGACCTTCAAGGAGAGAAAAATAAAGCGTAGTAAGAGTCAGTCCAACAATAGGCAAAATAGTGTACCAAATCATAGCATTTTCAGAGCTGTTTTTTGATACTTTTTTACGTTCAAGTCGTTCATTTTCCAGTTTCCAAGCGTGTTTATAGCTATTGGTAATACTTCGCTTCCAAAAATGATAAAAAGTTTCATTTTTCTGTGAGGTAGCTGCATCGTGTGGCGTAGCTACCCAAACGTGATGCCCTCGGTTGTGTTCGATAAAGAAGTGCATATAACCCACTGTAAAAAGAAGGGTTTTAGCAAAAAATTGGTCTAGCTTATTGGTTTTGTGTCCAAGTTCGTGAGCTACTGTAATTCCTACTCCTCCAGTTACTAATCCTAGAGAAATTATAAAACCAATAATTTCCCACCAAACTAGCAAGTCAGAAACAATTATGCTCATTGCCCAAAGCAAAATACTAAGTTGTACGAATACCCAAGTATATAAAACTAATTTGAAAAATGATTCTTGACTCAATTCTTCTTCCTGTTCTTTATCAATATTTTCTGTATCTGTTCCAATAAAATGGTCTAAAAGTGGGATTGCTCCAAAGACAAAAATTATGGTCAGATAGTTTCCTATTCCTCCTATATAATAGCCTATAACAAGCATAAGAGGCAATGAAAAAGCACTAAAAAATCCTAGTTTTTTGGAAAAATTCATAGCTCAATCAATTTAGCAAAACTTTATATAGTGAAATTTATACATACTAAAATACAAAATAATATGTAATCTTGAAAACACAATTATTGTGCTTAAATCCATATCTTAGTATAAATACTAAAAAGCTGAATCCTAATTTTACTAAAAAAGAAAAATCAGACCATCTAAAGACAGTCTGATTCTAACTAAAATGTATCTCTAAATCTGTAATACTATTTCAGAACGAGACAGTATGAAAAAAATTATGCTGTTTCTTCTACTAATTTAGCAAGCTGTACATTCATAAGTAGTCTTACTTCATCACTTACTACTACTCCACCTGCCTCTGTTACACCATTCCAAGTTAGTCCAAAATCTTTACGATTTATTTTGCCTTTCAATTCAAATCCTGCCTTTGTATTTCCATAAGCGTCAGTAGCTGTTCCTCCATATTCTACTTCTAAACTAACAGGTTTTGTTGTGCCTTTGATAGTTAGATTTCCTTTCAATGTATATTCATCATCTGATTTTTTTTCAAATGAAGTAGATTCAAAAGTGAGTTTTGGATGCTGTTCTGCTCCGAAAAAGTCATCTGATTTTAAGTGTCCATCTCTTTGTTCATTTCCAGTACTAATGCTATCAATCGTTGCTTCAAAAGTAATTTTTGCATCTGTGAGGTCTTCTTTTGTTGCTTCTAACTTACCAGAAAACTCTCCAAAAGAACCTGTTACAGTAGAAATAACTAAATGTTTTACTTTAAATTGAATTTCAGAGTGCATTGGGTCGATGTTCCAAATAGTAGCCATAATTAAAAAAGTTTATATGATAATAAATAATTGAATGTTTAAAATGAAATGAGCCTTTATTTGCTCGTCTTGTTTAGTTATACGCAAAGATAGAAAAATAGTTGTATGTACAATTAATTTTTTACGATAAAAATCTTGTTTTTACTTTAAAATAAGCTATAATAGCTGTTTTTATGATTGTATAGACAATTAAATTTAATAATTATTAAATAATAAAAAAGAGAAACCCATTGAGTTTCTCTTTGCTTGAAGTACTTGAAAATAATCTTTTTATAAATCCTTTAAAGAAAACAGTTCGTGAAGTTCGCCTGTATTCATTTCAGTTATCCAAGCATTGTTTGTTGTGATAGCAAGGTCAGCGATTTCTTTTTTAGATTGTAAAAGTGTATTTATTTTTTCCTCTAGTGTTCCTTGGGTTATCATTCTATGGACTAAAACATTGTTTTTCTGTCCAATGCGATAAGCTCTATCAGTAGCCTGTGCTTCGACGGCAGGATTCCACCATAAATCAAAATGAATTACGTGGCTTGCTGAAGTTAGATTTAGTCCTGTTCCTCCTGCTTTCAACGACAAAATCATAAACGGACAATGCTCTTCATTTTGAAAAATCTCAACAGCTTCGTCTCGTCCTTTACGTGTCAGACCTCCATGTAAAAAAGGAACTTCTGTCTGAAAAGTATTCTGTAAAAAACTCTTTAAAAGCTCTCCCATTTTTGTGTATTGTGTAAAAATCAAGGCTTTTTCCTCTGCCTCATAAATCTGCTTGACAATATCTAAAAACAGTTTTGTTTTGCCAGAATCGCTGACTTTCATTGTACTTTCCTTTAAAAAATGAGCAGGGTGATTACATATTTGTTTGAGTTGCATCATTAGCTTCAAAATTACGCCACGCCTCTTGATGCCTTCGTTTTCTTCTACTACTTTCATTCCCTCACGAAGCGTAGTTTCGTAAAGCAAAGTTTGTTCTTTAGTAAGGCTACAAATTTGGTCTTTTTCTATTTTTTCTGGTAAATCATCAATAATGCTTTTATCCGTTTTGAGTCTTCTCATAATGAAAGGTGCAGTCATTTTTTTGAAAATATCAGCACGATGTTCGTCTCTATCTCTTTCTATCGGAATTGAAAAGTTTGTTCGAAAAGTAGAAAGCACATCCAAATAGTTCTCATTTACAAAATCAAAAATTGACCAATATTCACTCAAACGGTTTTCTACTGGCGTTCCTGAAAGGGCAATTTTTCTAGGACTTTTAAGCATCTTGACGGCTTCTGTTTGTCCTGCTGCTGGATTTTTTATGGCTTGGGCTTCGTCTATAATCACACACGCCCACTCACGCTCTGCAAAACGCTTATCTTCGCTTCTGACTGTGCCATACGTCGTGAGCCAAATATCTGCTTGGAAAATATCTTTTTCGTCTAGCCATTTTCTATTTGCTCCATGATAAACGTGATAGGAAAGCGAAGGTGCAAATTTTTCAATTTCTCGCTGCCAGTTACTCAAAAGTGTTGTTGGTAAAACAGCAAGTGCAGGCTGATGTTGTCCTCCTAATTGGCGTTCTTCTTTGAGCTTTAATAAAAAGGTAATGGTTTGAAGCGTTTTTCCAAGTCCCATATCGTCTGCCAAAATAGAGCCCAAACCCAGTCTTGCATTCTGATAAAGCCATTCATAGCCCACTTGTTGGTATGGACGTAATGTTGCTTTTAGGTTTTGAGGCGTTTCAATTTTTGGCGTTTCTTTCAGTTCATTTAATAAAATTCTGACTTTTTCACTTAGTTCTACTTTCGTTCCTTGATATTCTTCTGTGAGGGCAGTTTGCAAGAGTTCGGCATTGGAGAGTTTTTTCTTTTTCTTCTTTAATTGTTCTACAATAAGAGCAATTTCTTTTTCGTCTAGCAACACATATTGGTCTTTAAATCGCCACAATCCAGCCTTTTGCGCTATCATTCTCTCAAAATCGGCAGCCGACATTTTGTCTTCTCCCATTGCTACTTCCCAATCAAAATCCCAAACACTTCCTAGTTTTAAAAACGATTCTTCTTTTTTATTTTTTGAATTTATAGTTGCTTTTAGTTTTGGACGAACAATCTTTTCTAGTCGTTTTGGCAACAAGATTTTTATTCCCAAAATCTGTAAGACTGGAAAAATATCAGTCAGAATTTTGGCAAGACGTGTAGATTCTATATTCTTTGTTTCTTGTCCTTGTGATTCGATAATTTCCCTTATTTCTCCTAAGAAGTCAGATAAAATCTGTAAGTCTTGCACAATCGGAAGGCGTACATCTTCAAACGAATCATCTTCAAAAATTACAGCAAGGGGAATATGAGGCGTTTTTTCTTCTTCGTGTTTGTGATTGTGTTCTTTATCCTCTATCAATATTTCCAAAGAAAATGTTTCATCTGCTTCTTCGTAGTCATTGTGTATGCTTTCTTCATCTGGGTCGCCTTCTTCAAAGTTTTCTTGAATAGACAGAATAGGAACATATTTGCGTTCAGAAAGCAGAAATTTGCCTAACCAAGCACGAATCAAATGGGGCATATCTTTTTCTTGATAGCCTGTAAAACTCATTGCTAAGTTCATAAAAAAGATACTTTCTACCTTCATATTGAGTGATGAAAGACGTTTTTTATAACGAGTTTTTATCCATGTTTCCTCAATATAAAACTGCAATATCATTCCCAAAATCGTAAGTGTAGATTCTTGTTGGTCGGCATAATGAGGTTGCATTTTGGCTTTCTCATCTCCTTCTTTTTTGTGTCTTAATCCTAAGTTTACGCTTCTGATATCCAAAGAACTAGCTATTTGATGTAACGTTTCTTTTACACTTGTATTCAAGACAGCTGGTTGCCAACGAATAAAAATTTCATTTTTTTGGTTGCTAAAAATAGTCGGAACAACTGCTCCACGTTCTAAAAGTGCAAGCGCAAACTGATGAATTTTGAAAAGTGTTTGAAGTTGATTGGACAAACGTTTTATTTCTGTGGTTGGAAGCGTATAAAATAAATCTAACAAGAAACCAAAACCATTATCAATTTTGATTTTGACTAACTTTCGTTTTTGCTTAGTTACTTTAAAAGTATTTCGAAGTTTGTATGAAGCATCAAAAGTAAATTCAAAACGCTCTATTTCGTAATAATTTTTATCGTCGTCCTGTTTTTGTGATTGTTTTTTCTCGTAACTATAAAATTCATCTTTGTCGTTTTCTCGTTCTTCTTCTGTTTCATATTCTTGCCAGTAGTCTTCTATGGTTTTGGGTAGTTTTTGATAGGTAGTTTGAAGAATACTTTTAAAATCTTCCTTCTCAAAAAATGGAGGATTAGGAGAGAGAAGTTGTAACAAAGTCTGTTCAAGGTTAGAAATTTGAGCAAAAGAGATGTCTAATTCTTGAACAGGTTTGGGATGAGGTAATTCAATGATTTCGTCTGAATGTAGCCACTTTTCTTCCCATTTTGGCATAGAAGCCATTTTTTGTTTTTGAGCATTTTCTTCAATATATGAAAGCAAATCAAAATCGTGCAATAAGAAAATTAAAAACGGATTAGCATCTACTTCTTCTGAAAAAGAATAAATAAGTGCTGCAATATGCTTACAAGGCATAGCAAAATCTGGACATGAACACGCAGCACGAAAATCTCTCCAACGCTTCGGAAAAAGGTTAATATCTTCTTGTTCTAAAAAGTTGAAGAGTTCTTTAGGCAGTTGTCGTTGTGTAAGTTGTTGCCAAAGCTCTGGTTTTCTTTGGAGAAGCTCTAAAATTATTTTCTTATCATTTTCTGTGAAGGCTTTCATTTCTACATACGTAGAATAAGCACTTGCTTGGCTACCTTTTACTTTAGCTTCAATGGCTGTTCCTCTGATTACTTTTTGTTGGATTGAGCCATTTCTAGCATACGTTTTTCCTCGTGTTAGTCTGCCTGTATCGTCTATATCTGTGAAGGCTTCTAGCCATTTTTGTCCCCACCACGTTTTACCAAATCCTTTTGCCATTGCTTTTTATATTTTTCAACACTCTAAAGAGTGTTCTATATTTTGCTATTTTAATTTGCAAAAATACATTTTTTCAGAATGAAAAGCTAAGGTTTTCATAATGGCAATATAACAATACTAGAAGCTAATATATAGAGAGTACATTATTTATTTATAAAAAATAAAATCGTGCTCTACGTACTCTAAAAAGCATTTTTGATAAACTTTTGAGAAAATTTAGCAAAAAATGGAAGTTAGTTTTCATTTCTGAACAAAATGGCAACTCCTTTGAAATACATCAATCAAAATCACAAGTAAGGCGACTATTCTCAAAGACATTGTTTTTTGTTTTGGCAGAGGAAGGACTTCAAAGCAAATTATTTTTAGCAACCCCTTTATTTTTCAGAATCAAGTTTTTATTTGTGAATGCCTTTAAAGAAATAGCACGTTAGTTTGTGGCAGTAGCCGATTTTTTGCAAACGCTCATTTTTAGCATTTCTGTGTAGATAAGCAAAGCCCTTTTCCTATATTTTTAGGACTAGGGTTTTTCTTTTTTAGTGTGAAATTGGAAAATAACTTATGAAATCATTTTAATCTTCAGTGCTGCCCTCTATGACCGACCAAAAAAGTATAGAGAAACATTTAAGTTTGTTTGAGTATTGAGCTTTTTATATTTTTTAGAATATAAATTCCTCATAAGCTACAATTTTTTCAGCTAATCGCTTAGCTAAATAAGAGTTTGCATCTTTTAGTTTTTCTAAAATAAACTTAGCTTCTTTTTGGTAATTTTTTCGTTTTTCTATGTTCCAATAATGAGGAGGCTGTTTTAGATTAACAATTCGGTCAGTGAGCTTAACAGCTTGTATTTCTTTTGGTTGCTTTAGCAGTTTGTCTAAACTATCTGCCATTTGCTTATCTTTGGGAAGTGTCTCATCCTTTGTCATTGCCCAAACACCATTTTTCACATCTTTTCCAAATTCTTTTTCTATATCTTCTAGTGTAACATCAGTATCTTCTACTGTATCGTGCAGAATTGCCACCAAAACACCTAGCTTTTGATTCTCATTTTTCTCTTCTGTATTTTGAAAAGCTATTAAGGTTTCTGTCATTACCTCTGTGATGTGTAGGAAATAAGGTAATGCTATTTCTTTTTCAGAAGTGGAAGGTATTTTTTGTCCCTCATGTGCTTTACAAGCAAACTCTAAGGTCTTTCTATACAAATCTGTAGTATTCATAGCTTATAGTTTTGCACTCAGTACCAAAATATCGTCTGTCTGTTTGCGCTTGTTTTTCCATCTGATAAGTTCTTTGGTAAAGGCTGAATATTGCTCAGCAGCAGAAAGAGGGCTTATCTTCTCTAAAAACTCTCTAAAGAAGCGAGTGTAGTATTTTCTGCCCTCTACCGAATTTCCTCCAAATTGGTCTTGAAAGCCATCAGAAGCCAAAAAGAGATTGTCTCCTTTTTCATATCTAAAGATATTGATTTTGTACTCTTTTTGTTTTTTCTTTGAAATAAATGAACCTCCAATAGCAAATGGACTTCCTTTTATTATTTCTAGCTTTCCATTCCTAACGATATACAATGGCATTTTTGCACCAGCATAGTAGATTACTCGTTCTTCTTCATCAACAGCACAAATTCCAATATCCATTCCATCATTACGACGGTTTTTAGGATTTAATTGTTCTTCTAAGTGAAATGTGTGGCGTACACGCTCATCTAATCCTTCTAATATTTCGTCGGGTTGCCACGTTCCTCCTTCTGCAATAATTTGATTGAGAAGGTTTATTCCCATAATCGTCATAAGCGCACCAGGAACGCCATGTCCTGTACAGTCGCCTACAACAATCATTTTGAGTTTGTTTGGCATATTCTGATGTAGCTCATCACTAAAATCTTCTTTGAGTAGCGTTTCAAACCAATAAAAATCTCCACTCACTACATCTCTAGGACGATAAAAAACACTCGCATCATCAAAGTTATCTGAAAGTATTCGTGGTCTTGGCAAAAGTCCTTCTTGTATTCGCTGTGCATAACGAATACTTTGCATCGTTTTGGTATTTACATTTCTAATTTGAGAATAGGAAGAGGCATTCTCTAATGCAATAGCTGTGTAGGAAGCCAAAGTTTTCATAATCTCAAGATGCTGGCTAGTATAGGCATTTTTTTCAAAACTCTGTACTGAAACAACTCCCAAAACTCGTTCTCCTACCAATAAAGGCATCGCAATCACAGATTTTGGAGCTTCTCCTATTACAATTTCTACATTTGGAAGGTAGTTCTTGATTTCGGTTTCGGCATCATTTATAAATATGCTCTCTCTTTTTCTTACTACATAAGCTGAAAGATTGTTAGGATTATTAACATCAATTTTTTGCTCTGGTAGTAAAACTTCATTTTCTATATTATATACATAGACAATTTGTTCTTTCTCTGGATAATATAAATCTACCCCAAAGAAAGGCGAATCCATAAGTTCGTGTACGTAGCGATACAGTACTGAAAAAATAGCTTCATAGTCTAAAGAAGCTGTAATTTCTTGCCCTATCGAACTCAGAATAGAAACTGTTCTGTATGAGTTTTCTAAGGCTTCGGCTTTTTCATTGAGTTCAGAAGTACGCTCTTCTACCTTAGATTCTAACTGCTCATTGGCTTCTTTTTGAGATTCCATCATGATGCGTTGTACCTCATTTCTTTCATTTCTGATTTCTCTGATTCTGATTCCTAAAGCAAAAGAAAGTAAGATTACTTGAAGAGCAGCTCCTACCTGTACACTATATTCTGTAAAAGGATTTAGAGGAATTAGAGAGCTTGTTTTGAGAGCAAAAATAATATATCCTAAAATATAGACTGAAAATCCACTCATAAAAAACCAAGCTGATTTGTTACCTCTCAAAGTAGCACTTGTTCCTGTTACAAGCAAGACGATTGCTGTTGCTGTTGCTGAAATATTAGATAAAAACATGGCGTACTGATAAGGCAAGAAAATAGTCAGAACAAAAAAGCCAAGTTGTACAAATCCAAAAATACGGAGTGCTTTATCAAATTTCTTTAGGAAAATATGAGTATTTAGAAACCTTCTACAAAACAGTACAAGAAAAAAATCTAAAAGTGTCAGACACATAGGGAGCGCTTTCTGCTGCAAAAATGGAAAATCACTCCACAAATATTCATATGCATGTCCGTTAAGACTGGCAATTACTAAAAGAGAAAATGCCATTGCTACCACGTAATAGGCATAACTATTTCCTTTACCCAAACTAAAGTAAAGAAATAGATTATTTATCAAGATAAAAATGATAATACCATATATAATCCCAAAAATAAATTGAAATTGATGATTGTATTGCTCAAAAGCTAGAGGTGTCCAGACACGCAAAGGAAATTGCATCAGACTAGCCTCAGATGATATTTTAAAGTAAAATATCTGTTTTTCTTGTGATTTTAAGTTGAAAGGAAATAAAAAGTAGCGATTTGCAACAGGGCGTTTTTTAAACTCAAAAGCATCTCCAGTAATTATGCTCTCGTATTTTTCACCATTCTTTTGAAAAAATGTAATGCTATCTAACAAAGGAGCTGCAATTTCTAAGAGAAACTCATCTTGTTCTTTGTTTTGGTTTTCTAATTCTAAACGCACCCAAAAAACAGATTTACTAAAGCCAAAGTTTGGGTTATACCCTTGATAGGTTTCAAAATTAGAAACGAAGTCTTTATCTGAAATTTGAGCAAATGTTTTGCTATGATTTTTGTCTTCAAAAATTCCGATTTCCCCTCCCTTCAAACGAATTTTTACATCATTGATTAATACTGTCTCCAAATTTGAGGTGGAGTTTTGAGCAAACACAGAAAAACTCCCCAAAATAAAAATGCTATTTAGGAGAAATATGAAAAAGGAAGTTATTTTTTTTGAATGTATAATAATCTAGTAAGGGACTAAATCTAAGGGAAAATAAAAATTTACTTGTGTGTTTGGCTCTATAACGAAGCAATTTAACGAAAACTGTTTTAAATCGCTAAAAATTAATCTCTAGGAACTGATTTTTTCGACAAAAATCTGTTTTTCATCAGAAAGGAAAGCAAATCAGAATAAACAAGAAGAGGTCGTCTATGTTTTATCCAGTAGTCTTACTAATTTTACACATAAAGAATTTGATAGCAAGCAAATTTTAATTATTTTACTGCAATTTTTATCCATTTTTTTAAATTAACTTATTTTTCTAGTTTTTTAGACAAAGAAAACTACATTATTATATCCAAAATCCGAATTTTATGAGCAGATACAGCAGCCGTGAAGGCAAAACATTTATCGTCGTCGTTGCCATACTCTCCCTTGTCTTAGTAGTTGGGGCTATTTGGGCGACTAATGCATTTCGTGATTCTAGCCGAGCAACATTAGAAACTCTCTACAAAGACTTTGACAGGTTAGAACAAGCCTATACCAATGAAATTAGAAATATTGATGATAAACTCATTCCTTACGAAAATTCTGACTCTTTGCGTCAAGTGTTGTTGCATACTAGAAACGACATTAGAAATGAGAAAAGCATTATTAGTAATGAACCCAATGCAGCTTTAGAAAAAATTAGTGACCTACAACAAAAAAAGTTAGACTATTCAGAGCGTTTGGGAGAGGTATATTCTGGAAAAGATGAGTACGCTATTGGAGAAATTTCCAATTTGAAAGAAGAGCTAAAGAAAAATCGTGAGCGTATTGAAGCACTTTTGAAGCAAATTCAATCCTATAAAAATCAGCTTGCCAGTATGACGAAAAAATACAAACTTTCGGCTGCTGAAGTAGCAAAGTATAAAGCTGAAAAGGCAAAAGTAGATAAACTTTTGGCTGAACAAGAAACTTCACTTTCACAGCTAGAGCAAATTGGCGAAGACCGTACTAGACTTCGTGAGTTGCTTACCCAAAGTGAGGAACTAATCCAACGTCAAAAGGAAGAAATCGAACGCTTAAAAGGTCTGACACGTAAAGCCTATAATTTCACAGCGCAATACGACTTCCAAAACAGACGTGTTATCCTTGACCAAACAGGAAAACACAAAGGCAAGATTGGAAAAGAAGTTCATTTAGAATTTGAAGTAGGAGAAGGACTTTTTGAGGGAGATGCACAAGAAAGAATCGTTTATCTTACACTTTATAGAAATGGACAACCGTATAAAGTAGTCAAAAGACCTATTCCAGTTTTAGAAAATGGACGTACACAAGCACAAATTTTTGTGGACAAAAATCTTGAAGATGGAGATTATTATTTTGACCTAACCTATAAAGAAGAATCTGTAATGGATCCGTATAAGTTTAGAATTAGATAAATAATTTAGAATTAAACACAAAAAATGCCTTTACTTTTGTAAGTGAAGGCATTTTTTTGGTTTTAGTCCTTTAGTATCTCAATCCTTTTTTTACTAGAGACTGATACTCTTCATGTTTTTTAATATATGATGCCACAAACGGACAGGTAGGATAGAGTGTCCAGTTTTCTTCTTTGATATAATCTAACACTGACTTGACAAGTTTTGAACCAATGCCTTTGCCTTCCAATTCTTGGGGAACTTCTGTATGGGTTAGAAATATTTCACCTTGATTGTTTAGAATATAATCTATAAAAGCTATTTTTCCTTCTACATTCCATTCAAAACGCTTTTTATCTGCATTTTGAAAGATGGCTTCTTTGTGTATTTGTTTCATTGTTTTGAGAAAATTAATAAAAAAAATATTAGTAAAACAAGATAACTAAAACAATACAAAAAGTTCTTTTTGGCAAATTTCGAATGTATTTCAGAGAGTTTATTCTCAACTTAACATTAGTGTTGATGTTGTTTAAGACTTGAAAGTCGGCGAAGCCAATGGAAAAAAATAGCTTGAATGAAGTATAAAGTAAATTTTATTTATTATTTCTCGTTTAAGTATTCTGCTTGGACGCACTTCTTCGTCAGTATATGCTGACAAAACGGTAAGCACAAGATGGAATCTTGCGCTAGAACACAGTTTGATTTTTTTACAAATCATTGGTAATTAGATGTGTAAAAAACATAATCTTTAATTATTGGAGAACAAATCCTCAGTACTAATAATATTTACTTTCAACCAAATAGTTCTTTACATAATCTTCTACACCTTCTTCTAGAGTGTGAAATTCTTTAGTATAGCCAGCTTTTTTCAGTTTCTCCATATCTGCTTGTGTGTAGTACTGGTATTTATCACGAATATCGGTTGGTGTGTCTATGAAGTCTATTTCTGGTGTTTTATCTAAAGCGTAGAACGTGTTTTTAACCAAATCTAAAAAAGTACGAGCTGTTCCACTACCTAGATTATAAATGCTAGACTTTGGTTGTGTTTCCATTAAAAACAGACAAACTTCTATCAAATCTTTAACATAGATAAAATCACGAAGCTGCTCTCCATCTTTAAAGTTAGGGTTATGAGAACGGAAAAGTTTCATTTTTCCTGTCTTCAAAATCTGATGGTAAGTATGAAAAATAACGGATGCCATACGTCCTTTATGAAATTCATTAGGTCCATAGACATTGAAAAACTTTAATCCAGCCCAAAATGGAGGGGTTTGCTCTTGTTCTAATGCCCAAATATCAAATTCTTGCTTCGATTTGCCGTAAGGATTTAGAGGTTTTAATAGTGGAATACGACTCTCATCATCTTCATATCCATATTCTCCTGCTCCATAAGTAGCAGCCGAAGAAGCATAGACTAAAGGAATAGAGTATTTAGAGCAGGCTTTCCATAGTTTCTTACTATATTCAACATTTAGATGTTCAAAAATGCTATAATCAAACTCTGTGGTGTCTGTACGTGCGCCAATATGAAATATAAATTCTATGTCGATGTAATTTTTATTCAACCAATCGAAAAAAACTTCTCTTTCCACACGCTGATTGATAGCTTTTCCAACCAAATTTTTATTTTTTTCTTCGTTAGAAAAGTCATCCACTGCAATAATATCGCTATATCCTGCTTTTAAGAGACGACCAATCAATGTACTGCCAATAAAGCCTGCTGCACCTGTTACGACAATCATGTATTTATATTTTTAGCACTAAAAAAGACAAAGATAAGATAAGCCAAAAGTAAGAATTATACTTTTTTATCATAAAAAATCGCTGTATTTATTGATAAAAAATCATGCATCTATTGCTTATTTTTTATTAACTTTAGCATCAAACAAATGGATAACAACTAAAGTAAAGCCAAAAGTAAGCATACTCAACCTAATTTGAAAGCTATACAGCAAAGAATTTTGTCTATACATCGAAACAACAGGGTTTTGTCTAGCAAAAAGTAAAAAAGGTATTCTGTTTGCTACTTTGATAGTAAAATACCATTTTGTTAGGCAAGATTACTAAAACAAACTAAAAATTTAATTTTTCTTCTAATTATGTCGTTTTATAGAATTTTAACAGACTATTAGTAAAGTATTGAATTTTGGTGTATTTTTGAATAAAAAGAAAATCTTATTTAAATATCACTTACGTATGCAGTTGATTTTTTACTCATTATTTTTAATTTTTAACTGGAATTTCTTCAACTTCCCCACGCCAAATACCGAAGAAAAAGCTATAAAAGTTGCTGAAAAGCCTCAGTTTAAACTTACTGAGCGTAGCACACCAAATGGTTGTAAACAAGGTGGTTGTAGCTTTGATAGAGGTTATGTCAGTACTCGTTCTACAGACTGGGTAGTAGTGGCAGTGTATGTACAAACCAAATCTGGATATTGGGAAAAGAAAGAATATACAAGACAAGGAGCAGGATTTATCGAATTGAAATTATCAGATTGTAATTATACAGGAAACTACTATGCTTTTGCTTGTTTTCAAGATGATGGAACGTGTTCTTTCCCAGATACTTATAAAGTAGAAGAAATGCACAAACGCAAAGACCAAACTCCTAAGTTTAAAGTCTTTAAAGTAGATAAATTGCCTTGTGATGGCAGTGATGTAGGGGCTATCGCTGAAAAAGGATATGTATATTCTCCTAGTGGTGGACAGGTAGAAATTACACTTTTTATGGAGAAAAAAGATGGTTCTTGGAGAAAGAAAACCTATCTGTTTTTTGGAACAGGTATGGTAGAGCTTGATATGAAAGGATGCGACCTAACAGGAAATTACAAAGCTACTATTAGATATGCAAGTTAAAAATGTACTTGTACACTTCTAAGAAACTTTAAAGTCATTTACAAACTAGCTTGTAAATGACTTTTTTATACCATTTAGATATAGGACTTTTGCAAAAACCAACTCTATGAAGAAATGAAACAATATTTTGCTACGAAAGTCATAAGTATAGAATTTTTATTTCACTCTCAAGAGCATATCCATAAAATATCCTTTACAGTCGGTGTAAGATTTTACCAATTCAAAGCCAGCTTCTGCTGTTATTTGTTTCATTTGTTCTACACTATATTTCCTAGAAATTTCAGAGTGAATGGTTTCTCCCCACTCAAAATGAATGGTTTTATTCAATTTTCCTAAAGCTACTTCTTGTTTTGCTTCGCTAACAATATAGCTTCTTACCTCGCCAGTTTCGGGTATGTAGGTAGAATAAAAGCTAAATTTTTCGATGTTGAAGTTGGCATCTAGTTCTGTATTTATTCGTTTCAAAAGATTCATATTAAATGCCTTAGTAATACCACTAGCATCATCATAAGCCATCTTGATAATTTGAGGATGTTTTTTTAAATCGAAACCTAACAAAAGGTAATCATCTTGATTTAGATTTTGAGCTAATTCCTTTAAAAAGAACAGACTATTCTCATTGCCAAAATTTCCAATATTTGAACCTAAAAAAAGCACTATATTCCTTGTTTCTGTGGCTTTTTCTGAACTTGATTTGGCTTTTAAATTTGCTAAGGCTTCAAAATATTCTCCTTCTATACCTTCAAAATTGAGTGAGGGAATAGTTTTGTCAAATCTTGATTTTAACTGATGAAGTGCTTCTGCTGAAATATCAATAGGTAGATAGGTAAAAGGAATTTCTTTTTCGACAAAATGAGAAAGTAATACTTGTGTTTTGAGTCCGTCTCCTGCACCAAGTTCAACCAAGTTAAATTTCTTTACATCTTTTGAAAATTGTTGGTACAAATCGGTTTTATAAGATTCAAAAATTTCATATTCAGAACGAGTAAGATAATACTCTGGCAAATTCATTATGGCTTGAAAAAGTTTACTTCCCTTGTCATCATAAAAATATTTTGAAGAAAGATATTTTGGTGTAGCTTCTAAGCCTGCTAAAATGTCTTTTGCAAAGGAAGAAGATAAATTATTTTTTTCAGTGTTTGGAGAAGAAGGAGACAAAGTCATAAGATTTAGAAAGAAAGTGAAAATAATCGGATTAATATGTATAAGTTCACTAACTTGTAGAATAGGTTTTGGTTTATTTCTTGTGAAAGACTTTATCTACCTCTCTCATTTTCTGTTGTTTATCATATTTGGAATATGTAATTTTGGAATAGTAGGATATATCTATCTTCTTGATTTCACTTTTCTATTTTTTGTTTTATGAAAAAAAATGCTATTTCATTAGTTTTATGGATTTTGGTTATTGTTGTGTCAATAGCTTTGGCATACGATGTATTTTCACGTAAACAAGTTTTCGAACAGAGTCTTAGGTTGGTCGAACAATCAAATAATCGTTTGAGTATTTTTTTTAATCTGTATCACCAAGACAAAAATAAAATAGGTTATTTCAAAACAAATTGGTCAGACGTAAAAGGAGATTCGCTTAGAAATTTTAGAAGTATGGAATATGCTTATGACAAAAGCCAGTCATTAAGAGAACGTATAGGTGCTTTCCGAGAGGAAATGATACTTTCAAAAACAAGCCTATCAGACAAAGACAAACCTCTATTTTTATCTCAAGACACTCAAGGCTTATTAAAAGACAGTTTGAATGCCTATGATGATGTTATTTTAGACAGGTGTCAAGATTGTAATTTGGGTTCGTATGCTTACTCTCAAGAAGAATTAGCTCTATGGAACTTAGAAAGTACTTTACCTATTATTTGGAATACTGCTCTAATGACTTTGGAAGCAAAAACATGGCTACTGCAACATCAAGTAATAGATTTTAATTCTAAGCCCTATATGAACGATATGGTAAGAAATTTTCCTTACAACAATGGAGAAATATATGTAAAACCCGAATTTAGAGTAGTAGAAGAAGGAAAGACTTACAATGCAGAGGTGTTGTATGGAATGAGCGTACCGATGCTCTACAGTTATCTTTCTATGCAGACAGACTTTCAAAAAGTGCCTATCACTAAAGAAGGAGAAGGGCGTGTTTTGTTTATTACTTGGACAAATAATTATGACGAATCTGGAGAGTTTCACAAAAATTGGGAAGGAGATATTTATATCGTCAAAGATTTTATGCTATTAGACAACACACTTCAATTTAAAGATACAACACTAAATGTAGAGGCTGATTATGTCTTGATAAGAGACATGTACTAACCTTTTTTTGGTTTCTTTTTGCTTCTTTTATAATCCCAAGGACAGTTCAAACACACATTTTTACAACAATATCCTCTTTTTAGATGATACTGACTGGTAAAAACCATTAAACCTTCTTCATTGAAATAATAATCTCCTTTTTCTAGGGCAGGCAATGGTTTTTCAATCATTTTGGCAAAATAGTTTTATAGTAGGAAGGTAAGTAATGTTTAATATTAGCTGTTGGTGGAGATACCAACAACGGCTTTTAATATCAAAAAAAAGCTGTTATGTGACTCACAGAACAGGAAAAAAGGTATCTAAAGAACTACAAAGGAAATATTTAACTATTTGATTTACAAACTTTTTAGATATTTTTCAAACTTATCTTTATTCATCACAATTTGTATTTCATCTTTCAAATCTAGAAGTTCGAAGACGAGTTCTTCCTTGTGGCGATTGATTTTGATACGTGTCATGTCTCCTTTTATGTCATTAGGAGAGCAAAACTGACGATACAAAACGGCATCTTCTCCAAAAACAGTCATTTCCTTATACTCCTCTTGTAATTTTTTGATTTGGGAAAGCAGTGTTTCATTAATTACACTCAACTGTTCTTCGGGCAAGGCTTCTGTATAATTCTCTGAGCTATCAGCATTATACTCAAATTGAATTTGTAAAAGTTCATACAAGTCTTCATTCTTGTAGGCTTCTGTAAGGCGACGCATTACCTCATTTTTTTCAGTTTTTCGCTTTTCATCTTGCTCCAAATCTGGATGAAGGTCTTTGGCTAGACGTGTGTAAAGCAGACGCAATGCTTGTGCTGTGTCAAAAGGCTTTTCTTTTTTTTCAGAATGAAAAACAACACGTTTTTTACTGGTTTCGTCTTCTATTTGAAACCCTTCTTCTCCATCATTAATTTTTTCAGGGTCTTCATTTATGTCAAAACGCTTTTTCTTTTCTCTGTCTTTTCTCCAATCAAAAAGTAAATCATTGACTGCCTCAGCAAACTCTTTGGCTACATCACTTGCAGAATTAAAGACATCATTATCTAAACTGCGATTGTGCTTGACATATTTTTTATACATCTTACGAGCAGGCTCAAAACGATATTGTTGTAAAAGCTGATGACTTCTATCTTCAATCATTTTTCGGATATGCTCTTTTTGTTGGAAGGTGAAAAACTGTTTTTGGTAAGCTTCATCTAATAGCCGTACAAACTCAAATTTTTGTATGGCAATTCTGTCAATAATAGGCATTAAATCTTTACGAACATGTTGGCGTGCATTTTCTATTTGGCTTCTAGTCGTCTTGATGTCTTTTTTGATGTACTGCAAACGCTGCATACGAAATTTATAGACACGCTCAGCGTGCGTACTCTGTCTGCTATTATTTTTAGATTTTGTAATAAGTGGAATGAGCGTGTTTTCTTTACCTTTTTGTTTGGTTTTGTTGAACTTACCCAAGTCTAGCGTGCTAAAATCATCCATCTGTGAATGTTTCGTATTTTTGGTATCGTCTTTCATATAAGTTTTTGTACTCAATGATGAGTTTAGCAAGTAAACGGATTTTTTAAGAATAGGGTTGTACGAAATAATATCCTTAGTTTATCCATTCAAAGCACCTTTATATGTTTTTAAGGCTCTTTCTCTTGCTACTTTGTGTTCTACGATAGGTTTTGGATAATTTTTGGTATCTATTTCTTCAATCCAAGTACGGATATATTTTTGATTTTTATCAAATTTTTTGAGTTGAGACTCTGGATTAAAGATACGAAAATAGGGCGCAGCATCTACCCCACTTCCTGCAGCCCACTGCCAACCTCCATTATTCGAAGAGAGTTCGTAGTCTAGTAGTTTTCTAGCAAAGTATGCTTCTCCCCATCGCCAGTCGATGAGTAAGTGTTTGGTAAGAAAACTTGCCACTACCATACGCACACGGTTGTGCATAAAACCAGTTTCGTTGAGCTGTCGCATGCCTGCATCTACAAGTGGATAACCTGTTTTGCCTTCACACCATTTTTCAAATTCTTCTTCATTGTTTCGCCAAGGAATTCTGTCATATTTTTCACGAAATGCTGTATCGACAACTTTTGGGTAATGATACAAAATAGACATATAAAACTCTCTCCAAATCAGTTCATTGAAATATTTTTCATTAGTTTCTTTGGCAACTTTGGCTAGTTTTCTGATACTGATTGTTCCAAAACGAAGATGTGGACTAAGTCGGCTTGTTCCTTCTTTGGCAGGAAAATCTCTTGTCTCTTCATAGTTTTTTATAATGTCTTCTGGGATTTCGTCAGAGGGAATATGTGGGCTTCGATTAGCTTCAAAGCCAATTTGTTCATAAGTTGGAAAATCAAAGTGTGTGGTTTTATAGAAATTATCAAAATATTTACCTGTTGGATAAGGCTTTAAATAAAAAGGCTTTAATTTGCTTTTCCATTTTTTGCTGTATGGTGTATAAACCACATACGGCTCACCATCATCTTTCAACACTTCATCTTTTTCAAAAATAACTTGGTCTTTGAAGGTTTTAAAAGCAATATCTTTTCCCCCTAAAAATTCTTTGATATTTTCATCTCTAATTTTTGCATACGGCTCATAATCGTGGTTGGTATAGACTTCTTTTATCTCATACTCTTTGGTAAGTTCTTTATAAATTTCTATGGGTTTGCCAATTTTTATACAAAGCGAACTACCTATTTTCTTGCTCTCTAGTTCTTCTTTAATTTTCTTCAAATACCTATAAATCATTGTTAGGCGAGCGTCGTCTTTATCTTCTAATTGCTCCAAAATATCTGTATCATAGATAAAAAGAGGCAAAACCTCAAAGTTTGAACGCAAAGCATGATATAGTCCTGCATTGTCATCTAAACGCAAATCTCTACGAAACCAAAAGATAGCAATCTGTTTTTTCTTTGACATAAAATAAAAAGTTAGCAAAAAATGAGCATCTCTATAAAAATTGTCTCACTAACCTTTTACTAATTTCTATTGTTTTAAATTTTATAATTAGACTTTACAATAGAATAAAATGCTGTTTCTGGAAGGATTCTTTTGGCAGGAAGAAGAACGTTGGCAGGAAAGGCAATCGGATAACGCATTTTGTTAGAATTACTGTTAGCTGCTTTAAAAATCGTTTTGGCTACTTTTACTGAATCAGCTCCTTTATCTCCTGCTTCCATCGCTACTTTTTCGCATTTTTCTACAAAATTATCATACACATCTGTATAATCTGGCTTACTAAATGCACGGCTACGTCCATAAAAATCTGTCTTAATCGCCCCTGGTTCAATGATTTTGAGTTGGATGTTAAATTGAGCTACTTCATATTGGAGTGATTCTGTAAAGCCTTCAACAGCCCATTTAGTAGCATGATAAATGCTATACAATGGAAACGCCACACGTCCACCCACACTAGCAATCTGAATAATTTTACCTCCGTTTTGCTCACGCATTAGTTTTATTGCCTCACGAGTAACACGCATCAGACCAAACACATTGGTTTCAAACTGATTTTTGATAAACTCATCATCCATAGATTCGAAAACACCATCTGCTCCAAAACCAGCATTATTGACTACGACATCAATTCTACCAAAGTCGTTTTTAGCTTCTGTTAAAGCTTTTTCAATAGTTTCGTTTTTAGTTACATCTAACTCATAGAGCTTAATAGAAGAATTTTTTTGCAATTCAGTTTCTTTAGAAGGAGTACGCATAGTCGCTGCCACATTCCAACCTTTTTGAGCAAAATAGATAGCTGTTTCTCTTCCAATTCCTGTTGATGCACCTGTGATTAACATTGTTTTTTTCATTGCTTTATACGTTTTTAAATGAATAAATATTCATTATTTTCTTAAAAAAATAGATTTAATTTTTGATAGCGTCCCAAGACATTTTGAACATAGCCTCTAAATGAACTTTTGTTACTTTAAAATTACCTTCTTGATGCAAATTTATCAGTTCGTTGGTAGCTCCCAAAAGCTGACAAACTAAGAGTTCTAAGGGAATATCTTTAATAAGTTGTTCGGCTTTGCCTCTTTCTAAAAGTTGATATACTGGAGAAATAAGAGCTTCTCCTTGTACTTTTGAGTCTTCTTTTATAAAAGGCGAACGGTAATACTGCTCCATGAAAATTGCATATTCTGGTTGTTTCATTCCTACTTCTACTACTCTAAACCACAGCTTTCTGAAATTAGAAACAAAACTATCTGTTTCAGAATAATCCCAAAAATACTGTTTAGTTTGTTCTGTTTTGATATAAAGATAGAGCGCATTGATTAGTTGTTCTTTGTCTTTGAAATAAATATATAAAGTGCCTGTTGCCAGTTTGGCTTCTTTAGCTACCTTACTCATTTTCAGACCAGTAAAGCCATTTTCTAGCACTAACTTTAATGTTGCTTCATAAATTGCTATTACTTTATTTTCATCTTTAGCTCTTGCCATTTTTGATTATAAAATAGTGGGTTGGTTTTAGTTAGATGATGCAAATATAAATGAATTTTTATTCATTAAATAGGTTTTGGGTGAATTTTTATTCATTTATTTTGTTTTTTTGAGTGAAAATTACTTTAGTTCAATTATTGATTGGATAAGTTATATTTACTAGATGAGGTTTTGATAATTTTCAGTAATGAAGATTGTAATTATGGAAAATATTTAACATATTGTAAGAAGATTTTACTACCTACCTAGCTAAAAAACCATTTATGTTTTAATATCTAGTCAGTTTTTTAACTTACTCCTTCTATGTGTATAACACCAAACAGTCATACAGATTTGAAATTCAAAAAAATATTGTTTTGGATTGTATCTTTTGTGGCTTCTGTCGTATTATCTACCAATACGTTTGGACAAAGCATAGAACAACTACAAAAACAGGTTGAAAAAGCAGATTCAGATAGTTTGAAATCACATCTCAAAAATGAGATGGCACGTATCAGTATAGAAGAACAGAACTACGAACGTGGACTTTTATATGCACAACAAGCCTTTAGCTCTGCTCTTCAAGGCAATACTCAAACAGAACTTACTACTAGCATACTTCATTTTGCACATATTTATAGGGGCAAAAATCAGTTTACCAATAGTTTACGTTGGTATTTGCAAGCTCTAAAAAATATAGAAAAATTAGGAAATAGAAAGCTACTAGCAGAAACCTACCAAGAAGTAGGCGAATTTTATCAAGAACAAGAAGTAGAAGGCAAAGCGTTAGAGTATCTTACTAAATCGAATGAAATTTATGGAGAATTAGGTGAAGATGTACACCCCAAGTTACTCTCAAGTATTGCAGATGCTCACTTAGAGCTAAAAAACTACGACCAAGCACTAGCTTATTACACAGCTGTTTTGGAAATTTATAACATCGATAATGATACAGAAGGCAAACTAGAGACTTTTCGTAGCCTTACAGATTTGTATAAAATAATAGGTAATTACCAAAAAGCGTTAGAATACAATACTCAAATTTTGGAAATCCATAAAGCAAAGAAGGATGATAATGGAACAGCCGTTGCTTTAAATAATATTGGTTTTTTGAATAAATTTTTAGGAGATTATGATACTTCTTTAGAGAATTTTAAACAATCTCTCACTTTTAATCCAGCAGATAAGCCTAATACTACCACCCTAACAAATATTGGCGTAATTTATCAGATTAAGGGAGATTATGTAAACTCTTTAAATTATTTTACGCAAGCTCTACAATCAGCTAAAAAAAATGGGAATACAGATGAGGTAGCCCAAGCTTACAATTATTTGGCTGCTATTTACCTTCTTCGTAGGGATTTTCAGAATGCTCGTGCCTACACAGCAGAGGCAATAAAACTGGCAAAGGCAACAAACAACGCAGAAGTTTTGACAACAAGTTATAGAACTATGTCTGAAATCTATCAGCGTCAGAACGACTTTAGAAATGCTTATTCATATTATGGAAGGTATGCAGCCGTTCGTGATTCTCTTTCTCAAAATGAAAAGGAAGAATTGCAAAAGTCTTTGCAGCGTCAAATTGCTTTTGAGAAGAATGAAAAAGAACTCAAACTCCTTTTGGTAGATGAAGAAATTCAAGACCTTGCTTCTAAGAAAAAACAATTAGAGACAGATAAAAAATTGCAAGACCTTGAACTAGAATTGCAAGACAAAACCATACAAGAAGCCAACCTACGAAATGCTAATTTAGAAAGACAAAAAACACAGCAAGCCCTTTTACTTACTCAACAACAGTTGGAAAGTGAGAAAAAAGAACAGGCTATTAAAGATTTAGAGAAAGAACAGGAAATAAAAGACCTTGCTCTCAAACAAGAGCTTTTAGAAAAAGAAAAGCAAAAAGAGGCAATTAAAAACTTAGAACTAGAAAACAAACTCAAAGCAGAGCAAATTGAGAAGAAAAATTTAGCAGAAAAAGAAGAAAGACTCTTACGTTATGTTCTTTATGGTGCGATTGCACTTGCCTTACTGATTGGTTTAATTATTCTTTTTGCATTTTTCCAAAAACAAAAAGCTAACAAACAACTTTCAGAGCAAAATGAACGCATAACCAAACAAAAAGACCAAATCAGCTCACAAAACTTAGCTTTAGAAGAGCAGAAACAAGAAATTTTGGTGCAAAATGAAGAATTAGAACAACAACAAGAAGAAATTTTGTCTCAAAGAGACTACATAGAAAAGAAAAATGCAGAGCTAGAGCAGCAAGCCGTTGTTTTGGTTCAGAAAAACGAAGAAATAGAAGAATCATATCAAAATCTAAATACGCTTTCTGATATTGGTAGAGAAATTACAGCTTCTCTTCATGTAGAAGATATTGCACAAACACTCTATGAAAAAGTAAATCAACTTATGCCAGCAGAGGCTTTTGGCATAGGGATTTATGAACCTGCTGAAAAGCGAATCAAATTTAGAGGTTTTATAGAAAGAGGCGAAGTGTTGCCAGACCATTCCGACTATGTTTCTAATAAAGAACATTTTTCTGTACAGTGTTTAGGAAAGCAGGAAGTTATTTTGATAAACGATTTTGAAAAAGAATACCCTAAAAAGTTTAAGAGTTATGAAGCAACAGCAGGAGAGCTTCCAAGTTCTTTGATTTATCTTCCTTTATCTGTCGAAAACCGTCCGATTGGCGTAATTACAGTTCAAAGTTTTGAAAAAAATGTCTATGACGAACACAAGGTAGCCCTTCTTAGCTCATTGGCATCCTATACAGCAATAGCTATTGATAATGCGAAGGCATACAATACTATTCAGAGTAAGAACAGAAATATCACAGACTCTATTCGTTATGCTCAAACGATTCAGCAAGCTGTTTTGCCTTCTAGTGAAAGAATGACACAGTATTTACCAGACTACTTTGTTCTTTTTCGCCCAAAAGATATTGTTTCTGGAGATTTTTACTGGTTTTCTCATATAGATAATTATACCTTTATCGCTGCTGTGGACTGTACTGGACACGGAGTTCCGGGAGCTTTTATGTCTATGATTGGACACTCTATTTTGAATGAGATTGTCAATGAGAAAAAAATATTTGAGCCTAGTGAAATTTTAGAACAACTCAATCATCAAGTCAGAACAGCCTTAAAACAAGAACGAGAACTAAAAGGAGAAGATGACAGAGCTAATGACGACGGAATGGATATTGCTTTTTGTAGATTGAAAGATAAAGACACTCATACAGAAGTTGCTTTTGCAGGAGCAAAACGTCCACTTATTTATACAAATACTGAACACAAAGAAGCTATTTATCTACGTGGCAACAACAAAACCATTGGAGGTGTGCGAAATAAAGTAAATAAAAAATTTGAAACACAAATTGTAGAGCTACCAAAAGATTCTATGATTTATCTGACAACTGACGGATATGCAGACCAAAATGATACACAACAAGAAAAATTCGGTACGCCAAAGCTGTTAAGATTTTTGAAAGAAATTTCTACCTTAAAACTCTACGAACAAAAAGCAAAAATGGAACAAGCATTAGATGTACATCAAAGAGGAGAAGAGCAGCGAGATGATATTACAATTATTGGTATTAGAGTATAAAAAAAAGGTCTTGAAAATTATAGTTTTCAAGACCTTTTTACTATGTAATTTTATATCTAATTATTTTATCAAAAACTTACCACTCACAAATTCAGATTTGTTTTCCAATTCTATTTTGTAGGTATAAAGAGCTGTTGAAAGAGTGTGAAGAGGAATAACTGTTTTGCTTTGTCCTCTTTCAAGAACTACATCAAATGCCCCCATACTATTTCCATTCATATCATAGATATTGATTTTTGCTTTTGTAGTTTGTTCGACGTTGGCATATAAAGTAGTCTGACCTTGATAATGAGTAATTCCTATTCTGTCTTCTAAGTCAGCTTCTACCATCTTAATAGTAGAATATGAGAAATTACCATCTACGTCTATTTGTTTGATACGATAATACGTTTGGACTTGTAAAGGTTCAAAATCCCAAAACTGATATTTTTTTACAGAAGACGAGTTAATACTACTCGCTTCCATGCCAATTTGTGTGAACTCAATGCCATCGTTAGAGCGTTCTATCATAAAAGATTGATTTTGGGATTCTGAAAGTGTAGCCCATTCTAGGAGTACATTTTTTTGCTCTTTATCATATTTAGCATCAAAAGAAAGCCACGTAACAGGCAGAAGATTTGTAAAGTCAATAGAACCAAGTGTAAAAGGACTAAAGGCAGTAATAGTTTGCGCTGAACGGATACGTCCCTCTGAATTGATAGGTCCTGTACCTCCTGTAATAGAGTTATGAGTATTAACTGCATTACTCTGAAATCCACTTCCAATAAAACCTTGTCCTCTGCTTACCCATTCGTCTCCAACTGGATTAGCTACTTCATCTGTCCAATGTGTTACCACAAGACTAGCTGGGTTAGTAACTAAACTTTCTGCTCCCCAAGAAAGTGTCAATTCGGCATTGGCTGTACCTGATTCTCTGTTAATCATCCAATATTCTAACTGACTTACAAATACCAACGGAGAAATCACAGGATTGTATGTGCCATATCCTGTATCAAAATATTCTGCAAAAAATGTTGTAATACTTCCTCCACTTTGTGTGTGAATAATGGCAGGACGATATATTCCGTTTTTACCAATAGGAAATATAAAATCTTCTATTTTATCAGAGACACGACGAGCTGTTCCTCGTATATGTCTCATTTGGCTTGCGCCCTCATAGGTAGCTTCTTCGGAAAAAGTAACACTGTAAGCAGAATTATTTGAGAAAATATTGCCTGAAATAAATTCTAAATGTCCTCCTCTAATATTTGCTCCATCTACGAAAGTGGTAATAATGGCTTCATTATTTAATGTAACCCCACCTGCTGTGTTTACTCTTACATCAAAGAAACCTTCTACACCTCCTGCTGTCGTTACTATTTGGTTTTGTCCTCCTTCAAAAACTACTAATGATTGTCCTTCTTGAAATGCTACCGTTCCTATTTCATTTGTCCAATCTCCTCTGATATTTATTGTTCCATCTTCTACAAAATCAATTGCATCTTGCATATCTAAAAAACCATTATTTCTTATCAAGAGATTTTCATAAATATCAAGCTTCGAAAGCCTAGAGTCATTTATTCTTAGACTTTGTTCTTCTAAAATAATGTTTTTGACTTCGGCTAAATCATTATATTCATCTGAAAAGAAGGCATTTATATTTATTCTAGCTCCATCAGCAGCAGTAGTGGTCATAATAACATCTTGCCTTCTATTGGGAACGTAGAAATTTTCCCAATTTTGGCAATTAAACCAATTATCGTCATTTGTTCCAGAATTTCCTCCTATCCATTCTATTTCTGCAATGGTATTTGGAGAAACTGTAAATGTGCTAGTAAAAATTATAGTTGGTATATTACGTCCAGTTGCAGAAGCAGGTATATCTGTCCAGTTAGCCATATTGATAATATTAGAAAGAATTTCTCTTTGAGAACCATTACGCAACGCACTTACATCATAATATGAACCTCCTATTGCTGTTGTATGTACAGTATTTAAGCATTTTATATTAGCAGGTGTTCTTGATGTACGAGCAGCAGAAACAGACGCCGAGAAATCAATCCAATCAGAAAGATGTGTCATTCCAAATAATACATAGCCATCAAAGTCTGTTCCTTGAAAACTACCTTGCGTAATAAATATTTGGTCTGGATTAGTAGAACTCACATTTACTCCTCCTGTTTCTGTACCTGTAATTCTTACTCCTTCTAATGTTGAAGTAGGTACAGCCACATTATTAATGCGAATATTAGTTGCAGGATTAGAAATGTTTGCAGGAAGCTCAAAACTAATTGTACTACCAGCAGCTAAAGGAGTGGCTAATTTATAAGTAAATTCCATTATCTTAGTGTCTTGCCACAAATTATCACGTGTATCAGCAGCCGAACCATTTTCATACGTAGCATTAACTACTTGAAAAGTTGTTCCTTGTGTTAGAGTAACTAGATTAGTCAGTATAAACTCATCATCTCCACTGCTTGTATTCACATCCCAGCCCACAATTACTACATCTCCTGGAAAAAGTCTTGTACCCACAAAGCTAGAAACGTTTATCTGAACTTCATTAGAAATAGACGATTTGCCACAAGCAAATTCTGTTTCACAAACTATATAATATGTTCCTGCTGTTTCAAAATAAGGTCTTTCGGTAGGGTCTGCTCCCAAAAAGTTGGTATAAGGTCCTCCAGAAATAGTAGAATATTTCCACCTTCTTGTTTGAATAGAATGAGATTCAGTAGCTGTTAAAATATCTCCATTCTGAAATTCAGTCAAGTTTTGAGTTGCTGTGGGAGAAATAGAGACATTTAGTAAGTCAATCGTAATATCTGTACCATTATCTGCTCCTTCTACATTGGGTACAGAACTAACCACACGAATACGATAATTTGCTCCTTGTGCAGTATTAGCTGGAATAGTAGCTGAAATGTTTTGAGAACCACTATTATCAGAAGCTACTGTACCGATAGAAGTCGGAAAGGCAAAGCTGCCTGTTGCATCAGAAAGTTCGGCTGTAAATATCCCTGTATAAGTTGCCGTAGGAAAATATGTGAAAGGAACAGTTATAGGTTCGCCCTCTGTGGAAGTTACGCAAATAGAAGTTGCAACTGTTCCAGTATTTAGTCCAATAATGGTATGCAAATTTCCAGATGCTGCTGTACCTGTTTTACTATTAGGAGAAGCAAAAACAAAATCTGCTGTGGTAGTATTATCTATACCTACCGTATTATTGAGTGTTGCAGAAGGTGTAATGTCTGCTGTAATAAAGAAGTAGCGAATGCTATTGATAGGAATTGTTTGTGATAAAGAAGAAAAGGTAATAGTTTCTCCATTTCCTGATACAGAACTTGCTGTACCGAGTTGTGTGTCGCCACCAAACAAGCCATCAGTAGAAATCCATAATTTAAAACCATTAGCTGCAATATCAGTGTTGGTATATGTTCCATTAGTTCTTAGCGTTACTTGGTTGAGTGTTGCAACTGCGTCGGTAACAATTGCTCGTGCAGAAAAAATAGGATTTTCTGTACTTCCCCTAGCTATATTTGGATCTCCAGCATCTTGAAATAGTAAATCAATGGAAGCAGGTGTAGTGTTCCAAGAAATGCTAACATTGTCTAAAGCTATTCCATCTCTGCTTCCACCTCCAGAACTTGTATAAGACCACCTAAGATATACTGTTCCTGCTTGATTATCTAGTACAGAAATATCAATATTTGAATAAGGAGTTATTGTTCCCTCTGCTAATGTACCAGAGTTATACAAACCACTAAAAAGAGTTGTAAAACCACTTGTGGGGGAAGTAACACTATACTCTAAATTGAAAGTACAATCTCTGCCTTGCTCTCTTATCTTGATAACATCATAAGAAAGTTGAAGACCAGAAAGCCCAGAAGTATTGTCTATTGCCAAAACAATAGAACTAGGGTCAAAGTTAGAGCCTGAACCAAGCAAACCAATACGAGAGCCATAATTATAATTTGCTCCTGTTGTACTAGAAGCTGTTCCTACAATCATTGTATTATCAATAATTTCTTTGTTATAACTCGTCCAACCAGTAGGATAAGATGTATTGCTCGCTCCAGGAGTTGTATTAAAATCTTGTACATAAGGAGGTGTTGCAGGAAGCGACACAGGAGTTTGACCAAGAGCAAACGTACCACAAACAAAAAATAGAAAAGAAAGTAAAAAGTGTTTCATAATTTTAATGCTATAAAAAAAAGATTCAATAATCTGATTATCAGTGTATTAATTAATTTAAGAGCTAATTTATAAAGATAGTTCAGTATATCGTATATTAGCTCAAATTTATATTTAACTTTTGATGAAATTTTTGATTATTGTATCTTGTCCCCAATAAAAAATCTAAAAAATAACCGAAAACTGCTTTAGTATTTTGAAAAAAAATAGTTTACATACGGTTTGGATAATAGGGAATCGTTCTGATGCCATTGAAACTGCAAAAAAAAATAATTTGCGTGTGGTTCTTCTCTACAATAAAAAATTAAAAAACCATAAAGCTGATACGTTAGAACAAATCTCCTTTATTTGGAGTAAACAAGAATGGATGCATTTTGTTGAAGATTTACTTAAAAAAGAGCCAAAACCTATCGCAATTCTTGCACCAACTGAAAAGTCTGTGCTACCTGCTGCTTGGATAAGTGAACAAATAGTGCCTAACTTCTATACTTCTGAAAAGGTAGCTCTTCACTGTACACACAAGCCAACAATGAAGAAAGTAGCTAAGAAGGCTAATATTCCTTGTGCTGATTTTTTGGAAAATGAAACAGGAGAAAATAAAATCTCTAAACAAGAACTTATAGAAAAACTTGGTTTGCCGATGGCTTTCAAAACCTGTACAGGCTCTGGAAGTAGAGGAGCTTATATTGTCAAATCAGAAAACGAAGTGCCAGCCTTTTTGAAAAAGGGATATATGGCAGAAAGTTTTGTGAAAGGTACAGAGTGTAGCGTAGAGGCTGTGATACAAAATGGAAAAGTATTGTTTCAAAACATTACTGAATATACCGAACCAAAGTTTGCCAACCTTGTTCCTACTACATTTTCAAAGGCAATTCAAGAAAAAATATTTGAATTCAATGAAAAAATAATCAAAGCCTTAGGCGCAAAAAATGGAATTACACATACTGAAGTTTTTATCCAGAATTTAGAGCAAAATAACACAGACAAAATAAATTTAGTTTTTGGAGAGATGGCAATCCGTCCTCCAGGAGGCTACATTATGAACCTTTTAAAACTCTCTTACCAAAAAGATTTTTGGCAGATTTGGCTAGATACTTTTTTAGGAAATAAGGTGGATATGAAAAATATAGAGCCTCATTTTTATAGTGGCTTACGTCTTTTCCATCCAAAGGCTGGTATATTGAAAGCTATCAAAGGAAAAGAATTTGTCAAAGCTATTGAAGAACTAGAAGAATTTACACTTTCTGTAAAAGAAGGTTCAACTATTAAACAACGTGAAGGAACAGGACAAAGTATAGGACACATTGTGATAAAAGGAAAAGACAAGCAAAAAATTAAATCTTTGTTAGAGGAAGTAAAAGAAAAATTGATATTTGAAATCAAGTAAAAAATAAAGCCCTTTCTACATATTTTGTAAAAAGGGCTTTTCTATTAATTAGGAAAAAAATGGATTAATTATATTTCGCTCCATTGATTTTGCCTTCTGTAATTTCTACTGAACTATTGATAGAACAAGTTTTTGTTTTGAATGTTCCTGTAACCGTTTTGTTAGTTTCATCTATTGCTGTAATAACAATTTCACCTCCATCGTTAGAAGCACAAATATTTGAGGCAAATGTACTGCCACCAATAGGAAGTGTACGATAAATAACAGAAGGGACAAGGTTTACTCCACTTGTATCCACAGAAGCATTGAGAGCTTGTGTACCTACTTCTGCTTTAAACGAAATGATAAACGTTCTACCATTGCTGCTTGCTGCAGTAAGTGAGATGTTGTCTCCTGTTTTGATGCCAGAAGATAGAGAAGAAGCATTCCAAGGTTGCCCATCAATAAGAGCAGAAATTACAGCTTCAGGGTTTATTTCATCATCGCCTTTACAAGACCAAAGTGTAAATGTAGAAAGTAGAAGAACTAATAAGAGTGTCGTATTTTTCCAGTTAAATTTCATAAAAGTTTGATTAAGTGAGTAAGAGAATAGAATTGTTGTGTAGATAATGAATGTTTGTGATAATATTGAGTATCGTTTACAAAAATCTAAGCAATCTAAAATCAAAATTCTTAAAAGAATATAAAGATACAATAATTTATATTGGTCTATACGCTTAATATTCACAAAATGCTGCTTATTCTATAAAAATAATTTTTCCAACAAAACCTTCACTTCCATCTCTGTTTGCCACATATACTAAATACACTCCACTTTTAGCTCTTACATTGTTATAATCTGTTCCATTCCAAGTAGCTGTACCTCCAAAAGAGTCGGTTTCATATACCAGTCTGCCACTAATATCTGTAATTTTTACATTGGCGTCTCCAGTAAGTCCTTCTATGGCAACTACTCCATTGAAATTGGGCTGAACAGGATTAGGAAATATTTTTACACTAGAAAAATCTGTCTTTGCTGCTGTGGCTGTTCCACGATACGAAATAATTCCGTTGGGCGTAGCAAAAAACACTTCTCCTGTTTCATCTTGCACTACAATGTCTAAAATCTGATTGCTAAAAAGTGGGCTGTTTTCTGCTGTAAAGTGCAAAAACTGCTTGGAAGCATCTTCTGAAAAAAGCCATACTCCATTGGTAGTACCAAACCATTTTCTATTTCCACCATCTAAGGCAATAGTAGTAATGGTTTCGTCTCTTAAAAGCTGTCTGGATTCGAAAAATACATCTCTAGCATTCAAATCTTGACTTTGGAAAATTCCAAAAATATCAGAAAATGTACGTACACTAGCATTTGCTTCGGCTGGAGTTCCTATCCACATCACGCCGTTTTGGTCAGATTGTAAGGCTCTTATATCATTAGAAGCTAAATTTCCAGCATTAACAGATTCTATCAAAATGGTATTCTCTTCATTTTCATTAAAAACCAAAATTCCACCTTGCACTAGAGGACTAAGGCTTGCCCAAACATTGTTATTCTCATCAATTTCAATGGATAATGGAAAAGTAGTGCGGGTTTGATTAAATCTAAAGCCTTTCCAAGCAGCTAGTCCGTCGTTGCCAACTTGTTTTCTAAAATAAGCATCTTCTCTTAAAGTACTGGCAGAAAGAGCTACCCAAAGGTTACCCAAATTATCTGTTTCAACATCAATGACTCTGTTATGAGGCAAGGGAGAATTAGACGAATCCAAAACTGAAAAACTATCATCACTTAAATCCCAAACTAAAATTCCATCTTGTATTGAAGCAAAATACACTCTGTTTTCGATTTCTGAATAAGTAGCACCTACTAAATCTCTCACATTAGGAATGGTTTGGCTCGTAATATCTTTATTTTCGGCGTTGTAGTTTGTCCACTCTCCATTTTCAAAAACATAAAAACCTGTGGTTCGGTTCAGAGGACGAAAAGGTCGCTCATACCCTCCTGAAAAAGCAATAATTTTTCCTTGTGCTTGAACAAAACCCCAAGCATTTTGATTGTATGTTCCAGAAGGAAATAAGGAAACAAAATTACCAGTAGTGTTGGTAACTAATCCTGCTCGGTTGTCTGCTACCCAAAGTGTACCATTTTCAGAAATTGCTTGACGAGGAGCTTTTAGTAGTTCATTTTCTATTTTTTCTACTTGAAATGACGAAGATGTCGCTTCTACTCTGAAAAGTCCTGCCTCTGATGAAACAAAAACACTTGTTAAATTTATTTTATCTTCACTAATATCATACACGTTTGTAGTTGGTATCTGTCCTAAAGCGTTGCTTGTTCCATTATAACTAAAAACACCTTCATTCTGAATAGAAAAAAATACCGTTGAGTTTGTTGAAGCAATCGCTTCTACTATTTTGTTTTGTGTGGATGGTAGTGTTTGCCAGTTCCTAAAGTCATTTGGATTATTTGAGCTATTGAAAGAAATATAACGTACACCTTTTTCAGTAGCTGCATAGATAGTATTGTCTTGAATAGTTGTCGCAAAAACTTTAATTTGTTCTCCATTTTCTCCTAAATTTTGATAGGAGTTTCTGATGCGTTTGTTGGCAGAGTTTTCTACATCTATTTCTAAAATACCTGCATTTGTGCTTATCCAAACTACATTCTGAAAATAGTGAGTATGATAAATTTCTTTGTCTAAAATGGCTGCATCTTCAAAAAAAACAGGAAAATTCTTGATTTGGTTATCAGACAAAAAATCTATATTTCCATTCTGATAAGCTACCAAAATCTCGTCTGTGTTAGGTAGATACTCTAAGGCTGAAATACCGATGTCTGAAAGACCATCTATTCTTGAAACTACTTCTAGGCTTTGAAATTCTTTATCATAGAAAAAGAGACCATTTTGAGAGGCTACATATACTTTATTTTCGCTTGCAGCCACTGTTTGAGCATCAAAATAGGTAAGATGAGTACGCCATTCTCCAATAGCAATATTATCTTCATTTTGTGCAATGACAGAACTGGATAAAAAAAAGATAGAGTAAATCGTAAAGAATGTGAATAAAAACGTTGATTGATTGGAAATGAAGCATTTTTTGAGTTTAAAAAGCTGATTTTTTATACTTTTCATATTTTTTATATCACTTTACGGATAAAATTTTTACAATATTGAATACATATTTATTCACGCTTCAAAAAAACAAAATTAATTTTAATTAATCTTTGGTTTTCTAATTTTTTAAGTATTATTTTGTGCCTTTGATTGTCAAATGTTATGCAAGGTGCAATACTTCTGCACAATCAAAACTTACTAACTTTTTTAAGTTCTCTAAACGAACGACTCTTATTAAATAGAAAAAACATGAAAACTCTTAAAACTATTGCATTTGCTTCTCTTGTTGCATTTTCTACTTTAGCATTTACTTCTTGTGGGGGCTCAAATGCAGGTGGTGAAGCTACTGCTGATACAGTTTCTACTGAAGACTTACTTCAAGATGCAGAAGATGCTTCTGAAAACATGATGGAAGCTACTGGTGAAGCACTTGATTCTATTGCTACTGATGTAGAGGCTACTGTAGATTCTACAGAAGCTGCTGTTGAAGAAGCAACTGATGGCGACGGTATGTAAGAACTGACTTTTATAGAAAGTCTATTTTTTATTAAAAAACAAAAGGCTATTACTCAAAAAGTAATAGCCTTTTTTGGTGTTGAATGATATATTGAGACTGGATTATTACTACAATTTTTCTTAAAATAAACTTACTTTTTAGAATAAAAGCCATCTGAATGAGTACCAATATACCAAGCATGAAAGGTAGTAAGTTCAGACTAATTCAGTTTAGCAATATCAGCATAATTTTTTGAGTAATCTAGCTTGAAAAAGCTATTTTTTTCCTTGTTTGTTTAGTAGAGTTATTCTATTACACTGCTTTTTCCTTCAAAGCGAAGTTTCATAACATGTTTTAGCCTTTTTAATCGAAATAGATAAATTGTATAGAAAAAAACGTAAATAAAGAATATTTTTATGCAGGAAAAATGGTATATTCAGACTTCCCCAACTTATGCAAAATAATATTTACTACTACTTATGAATAATATTTTCCCCTTTGCTACTGATGTCAGAGAAATACATGTCGGACAGATGACAATTGTCTATGAAGGAATACACAAAGAACTAAATAAGAAGGTAGCTATTAAAGTTTTGAGAGACAGTATGCCGTCTTTGAGAGACATTGCTAAATTTAAAGAAGAACACGCCCTAACTCAAAATATAAAATCAGATGCTATACGTAAATCAATAAGGCAGCTTAGAATAGATGACCGACATATTTTAATATTAAATTATATAGATGGACAGTCTTTGAAAGAGTATCAGCAAACCAATAAACTTTCATTAGAAGATAGTTTGAGCATTGCTATACATACTACGATGGCATTACAAGAAGTGCATCAGGCTAATGTAATTCATAAAGATATAAATCCAAAAAACATCATTATAGGAAAAGATAAGTGTGTTTATATTATTGACTTTGGTATTGCTTCAACGTTTAAGAGACAGAAGCAAAATGCTGAAGTAACCAATGCTATGGAAGGTACAATTATGTATATTTCTCCAGAGCAAACAGGAAGAGTAAACCGTTCGATAGATGTTCGTACAGATTTGTATTCTTTAGGTATAACACTCTATGAGCTTTTCACTGGCAAACTCCCTTTCGAATCGTTAGATATAATGGAATTGGTACACTCACATATTGCACTCACTCCAGCTCTAGCTCATACAAAAAACACGAATATTCCTCCTATTCTCTCCAAGATATTAGAAAAACTATTACGTAAAAATGCAGAAGCAAGATACCAAACTGCTTTTGGGTTACAAAAAGATTTAGAACGGCTTTCTAAGGCACTTAAAGAAGGTAAAGAAAAAATAGATTTTCAGTTAGGGACAAACGATATTACAACCAACTTTCAGATTCCAGAAAAACTTTATGGAAGAGAAAAAGAAATTGAAAAACTAAGCAAAATATTTGATAAGGTAAGCTATGGAGCAAGTCATTTAGTTCTTTTAGGAGGATACTCAGGCATTGGAAAAACGGCTATAGTAAATGAACTCTATAAATCTATCACTCAAAAAAGAGGATATTTTGTAAAAGGAAAATTTGACCAATTTCAGCGAGATGCTCCTTACAGTGCAATTATTGAGAGTTTTAAAAGTTTCATTCAGCAAATCTTGACCGAATCGCAAGAACGAATCAAGAGATGGGAACAAAAAATAAAAATTGCATTAGGCATAAATGGAGGTGTTTTGACAGAAGTAATTCCTTCTTTAGAACTTATTATAGGCAAACAAAATCCAGTACCAAAGCTAGGACCAAGTGAAACTCAGAATCGTTTTAACTTAGTAATTCAGAACTTTGTAAGGGCAATAAGTAAACAGGAACACCCATTAGTTATTTTTATTGACGATTGGCAGTGGGCAGATAGTGGAAGTTTGAGTTTGTTAGAACTTCTCATGACTGATACTAATAATACGCATTTAATGCTCATCGGAACATATAGAGACAACGAAGTAGATACCTCACACCCCTTTTCTATAAAAGTTGGAGAGCTAGAAAATGATAATGTATCTATGACAAAGATAATATTACAACCTCTCAGCTTTGAGAATATTGCTACACTTGTAAACGAAACACTCAATCAACAAAGCGAAGGTAGTTATGACCTAACCAAGATAATTTACCAAAAAACGCAAGGAAATCCGTTTTTTACCAACCAGTTTTTGGAAATGCTCTACGACCAACACCTCATAGAGTTCAATAAAAAGAAAAAAGAATGGACATGGAATATTGATAAGATAAAAGAAAGAGACAGTACAGACAATGTAGTAGAACTCATGTCTCAAAAAATAAAGCAATTAGATAAAAAAACACAGGAGATACTAAAATATGCTTCTTGTGTGGGAGGCAAGTTTGATATTCACATGGTGGCTAGTGTTGCAGAATATTCTTTAAAAGAAACGGTAGATAGGCTTACTCCTGCTCTTCAAGAAGGCTTGATTTATTCAGAAAATGATAGCTACAAAGGAATTGATGAAACAACAGAAAATGCTCAAATAGCTTTTTATTTTCTACACGATAGAGTTCAGCAGGCAGCGTATTCTCTTATGAAAGAAGAAGAGCAAAAAGAAGCAAGTCTGAAAATTGCTCGTTTTGTCTATTACCAAAGAGATGAAGAGTATGTCAATGAATGGATTTGTGATGTTGCTAACTACTACAACGAAGGAATAGATTTAATAGAAGAAGAGAAAGAAATAAAAGAGCTTGTTCGTGTAAATCTTAGGGCAGCACGCAAAGCCAAACAATCATTGGCTTATCTTCCTGCTATTGCTTATCTGCAAACAGCTATTTCATTGTTGGATAAGAATGCTTGGAAAAATCAACGAAACCAAACTTTTGAAATATATAGTCTGTTAGCTGACTGCTTATTTTTAAAAGCAAAGAAAAAAGAAGCTGATAAAATTTTTAATCTACTATTAGAAAAATCTGAATCTAAACTAGAGAAAGTAAGAATTTATAATACTCAAATTTTACTTTTAGAAAGCTCCTTTAAATTTAATGATGCCATCGAATTAGCTAGGAAAGCTCTTGCTATTTTAGATATTGAACTCCCTCAAGAAGAAAATGAAAAAACAGCGGTTTTTCAAAAAGAAACAGCATATATTAGTGAAATTTTAGATAAAAATGGAGGAATAGGGTTTTTAGAAACTCTGCCTATTATGCAGAATAAAGAGCTAAAAGAAGCTGTTAAGATTCTTTATCTAACTTGGACTTCCTGTTATATGGTTGGAGATATGAGTCTCGTTTTATTAACATCTGCAAAAATGATTACTTTAGCCATCCAACATGGAAATACAGCAGAAACAGGGTGGGCATATACGGCGTATGCCACATTTGTATCTTCTGGAATGGGAGAATATAAACTAGGATACGATTTAGGGCAACTATCTCTCAAACTTAATGACAAATTTGAGGATTTGCGTACGAAAGGACCTATAAATCACCTTATTGGAGTATTTATTCATCATTGGAGAAAGCCTGTAAGAGAAGGGTTACACTATTTGAAAACTGGATTTGAAGCAAGTGTTGCTGCAGGAAACTATGGCTATGCAGGCTATGCACATTGTGTTTTGGCAAGGCATCAAGTATTATCAGGTATTAATTTAGAAAAAATAGCCTTAGATATAGATACAAACACAGCCATCCAGCATAGTATAAAAAATCATGGGGTAGCACAGCTTGGTGTTGTGGTAAATGCCTATGTCAAAAACTTGATGGGATTAAGCAAAACTTCTGATAGTTTTGATAATGATGAATTTAATGAAAAAACTTATTTAGAGGGGTACAAAGAGCTTCCAATAGGAGCAGCAGTTTATGAGCCACTAAAAGCTAGAATGTACCTCTATCAAGAAGACTATCAAAAGGCTCTGACACACTCTCAAGCTGCCATTCCTCTCATGATAGCTCTCTTTGGTTCTGAATGGAACTGGTTTCATAACAATAATTATAGCCTTGCGCTTTGTGGTCTTATTATTCAAGAACCAAATCATCCAAAAAAGGAAGAGTATTTAGACATAATAGCAACTAACCAAAATCAAATGAAAATTTGGATGGAAAACTGTCCTGAAAATTTTACTCATTTATATTTTATGGTGGAAGCACAATTAGCTCAAATACAGCAAGATATTGTTTCAGCAATGAAGTTTTATGATAAGGCAATACTTGCTGCTCAACAAAATCAGTTTGTACATGACGAAGCACTTGTCAATGAGCTTGCAGGAAAATTTTATTTGAGTTTGGACAAGAAAGATTTTGCAAGAATCTATATTCAAAAAGCTGATTATTTATATAGGATGTGGGGAGCTAACAAGAAAGTTTCTCTACTAGAGAAACAATATCGATTATTGTTGGATGGTCAAAGAAAAGCAAGTGGCTTTTCACGTGATTCTACTATTGGAGCTACTGTTATTTCTTCATATAGCACATCTAGTTCTAAGGGAACATCTATCGGAACGGCATTGGATATAAATACTATTTTAAAGGCTAGTCAAGCCATTTCTAGTGAAATAAAACTAGAAAATCTGCTTTCTAAGATGATTCATATTATTGTAGAAAATGCTGGTGCAGAAAAGGGTTATCTCATTTTGAAAAAAGATACAGGATTTCAAATTGATGCCTATTACTCACTTGCTGATAATATAACTCAAGTGATGCAATCTGAGCCTGTTCAAGATAGCAATACGCTAGCTTCCACAGTTTTGAATTATGTTATTCGCACAAAAGAAGCTATTATTTTAGATAACGCATATCAGAATGCTACTTTTAAGCAAGACAGTTACATAAAAGAACACACAGTAAGGTCATTACTTTGCATGCCTATCATGAAGCAAGGAGAAGTTCTAGCATTATTGTATTTGGAGAACAACCATTCTCATACTATTTTTAACAAAGAGCGATTAAACTTATTAAATCTACTTTCTTCCCAAATTGCTGTTTCGATTGATAATGCCTTAGTTTATGAAAATCTTGAAACTATTGTAGATGAGCGAACAACTGAACTCAAACATTCACAAGAGCGCATTACATCAAGTATTCGTTATGCTGAAACAATTCAAAAAGCTATTTTCCCAGCCAAAATAGAACTAAAATCACACTTTACTGATGCATTTGTCCTTTTCCAACCCAAAGATATTGTAAGTGGAGATTTTTACTGGATAACAAAAGTAAAAGATGAAATTCTTGTGGCTGTGGTAGATTGTACAGGACATGGCGTACCAGGTGCATTTATGTCCATGATTGGAAATACACTACTCAATGAGATGGTTTTACAAAAAAATATTACCCAGCCCTCACGAATCATTGAAGCTCTACATATCGGAGTTAGAAAGGCTTTACGCCAAACTACTACTAATAATAGAGATGGTATGGATATGGTGCTTATCAAAGCAAAATATTTAGAGAATGGAAAAGTAGATATTGAGAGTGCTGCTGCCAAACGTTCGTTGTGGTACACACAAGAAGGGGAATTTTTAGTTATCAAAGGAGACAGACGCTCAGTAGGTGGAGTACAAAGAGAAAGCAAGCGTAAATTTTCACACCACAAATTACAACTCAATAAAGGAGAGTGTTTATATCTTTTTAGTGATGGCTTTCCAGACCAATCTGATGAAAAACTTAATAAGTATGGAACTAGAGAACTAATCAAACTATTAGAATCAATCTCAAAAATAACACCTCTGAAACAACAGAAAAAGATAATACTAGATAGTTTATATCATCACATGGGAAGTGCAGAACAGAGAGATGATATTACACTTATCGGTATCAAATTGTAAGTTTCTGTCCTAACTTTACATTGGAAATAGGGGATATGAATTGTTAAAAAAACCTATTGCAATACGAGTTCGTTGTAGCAAAATCAAGTGAGATATGTAACTTGCAGAATGTACTCTATTTCCACTACTTTTTTATGGCAAATTTAGAAAAATCTACTCCCAAAGGAGAAATATTTGATTGGAAAATACTCAAACGTATTTTTGTTTTTGTAAAGCCCTACCAAGGCTATTTTTATTTTATAATTTTTCTTACTGTTTTGTTGGGCGTAATTGCGCCTATTCGTCCCTATCTTATCAAACTTACTGTTGATGATTATATTCTTCAAAGCAACTGGGAAGGGCTAAATCTTATGCTCATTCTGCTTATTGCTTCTGCTATTTTACAAGTAGGTGTGGAATTTATTCATAGCTATCTTTCAGGGTGGTTAGGGCAAAATGTAGTGCGTGATATTCGTATGCAAGTCTATAATCATTTGATGGAAATGAAACTCTCATTTTATGACAAAACACCTATTGGTAGGCTCGTAACACGTACGATTTCAGATATAGAAACACTTTCTAATATTTTTACACAAGGCATTGCCAATATTTTAGGAGATATTCTACAACTTACTTTTATCTTGATAGCAATGCTCTATTTAGACTGGAAACTAACTTTAGTTACACTTTCAGTTTTGCCTTTCCTGCTTATCGGAACATATATTTTTAAGGAAAAAGTAAAAGAATCGTTCAACGATGTTCGTACAGCCGTTTCCAATCTCAATTCATTCGTACAAGAACACGTTACAGGAATGGCAATTGTTCAGATTTTTAATAGCGAAAAAAGAGAATACAAAAAATTTGAAGCCATCAATAAAGAACATCGAAAAGCCAATGTAAAAACAGTTTTATATTATTCACTTTATTTTCCTTTGGCTGAAATTGTAGGAGCAGCAGGAACAGGTTTAGTGGTCTGGTACGGAGCTTCTAGTGTGTTGGGTGAGCGCATAGAGTTAGGAACACTGATTGCTTTTATTCTGTTTTTATCGATGTTTTTCCGTCCTGTTAGACAGCTTGCTGACCGTTTTAATACGCTTCAATTAGGAATTGTGAGTTCAGACAGAATTTTAAAACTCTTAGATGATAATAGCACTATCCAACACAACGGAACTTATTTTGCCAAGCATTTAAAAGGGAATATTCGTTTTGAAGAAGTTTGGTTTGCCTACAATATGGACAGCACTAAAAACAAAGAAGTGGAGGAGAAAGTAAAACCAGAGTGGGTTTTGAAGGATATTTCATTTGAAGTAAAACAAGGGCAAACGGTGGCAATGGTAGGAGCAACAGGCGCAGGAAAATCGTCTATTATCAATCTTTTAAATAAATTTTATGAAATTCAGAAAGGAGATATTTTCATAGATGATAGAAATTTGGAAGACTATGACTTAAGCTCTTTAAGAGGACATATTGGCGTTGTTTTGCAAGATGTATTTCTATTCTCTGGAACTATCATAGATAATATTACTCTGCGTAATCCAGATATTTCTTTAGAAAAAGTCAAAGAAGCTGCTCAGCTTGTAGGTGCAAAAGAATTTATCGAAAAATTGCCCAACGGATTTTACTACAATGTACAAGAACGAGGCGCAACCCTTTCCGTAGGACAACGACAACTGATTTCCTTTGTTCGTGCGATGGTCTATAACCCTCAAATATTGATTTTAGATGAAGCTACTTCTTCTGTAGATTCAGAAACAGAGGAACTTATTCAAAATGCCATTGAAAAAATGATGGAAGGCAGAACAGCTATCGTCATCGCACACCGATTAGCAACTATTCAAAAAGCTGACAAAATTATGGTTTTGGATAAAGGAGAAATAAAAGAAAGTGGCTCACACGAAGAACTCCTAAAACTAGGTGGTTATTACAACACACTCTACGAAATGCAGTTTTTACAAGCCGAAAAGGGATAATATGTTTTTTCTATAAAAGCGATTCAGTAAGAAATAGATTTTCCTCAAAAAAATCCAAAATATATTTGATTTCCGTCTAAATTCTCTAATTTTGCAAGTGAATTGATAAAATGTTCTCTATTAACTCGTTATTGACACTATTATACTACTTTTACACAACTGTAACATAGTACCAATACAATAGAAAATACAATTTATCTAATAAAATTTTGACTTTACAACTTCCCTTTATCTCATCTGTACTTTCAGTGTGAGATAATTTTAAAAATATTTTCCTTTATTTTATCTAAAATAATTGAATAGATAAAATAAAAGAATCAATCCTGCTATTCACTCTTTTATATGGGTTTCTTCGATATATTTACTAGCGACATCGCTATTGACTTAGGCACAGCCAACACACTAATTATTCATAGAGGAAAAATCGTTGTAGATGAACCTTCTATTATCGCACTTGACAAACGCTCTGGAAAAGTAATGGCTATCGGAAGAAAAGCCCAACAAATGCACGAGAAAACACACGAAGATATTCGTACTATTCGTCCTCTTCGTGATGGTGTAATTGCTGACTTCGACGCTGCTCAACAAATGATAAAAGGACTTATCAAGATGATAGAGCGTGGACGTTTCAACCTTTCCAACCGAATTGTTATCTGTATTCCTTCTGGCATTACGGAAGTAGAAAAACGAGCTGTAAAAGAATCTGCCGAACAAGCAGGGGCAAAACAGGTCTATATGATAAAAGAACCGATTGCAGCAGCCGTTGGTATCGGAATTGATATTGAGCAGCCTATCGGCTCTATGATTGTAGATATAGGAGGAGGAACAACAGAAATTGCTGTTATTGCCCTTTCAGGAATTGTCTGCGACCAGTCTATCCGAACAGCAGGAGATGTTTTTAACAAAGATATTTTGGATTATATGCGTCGTCAGCACAACCTTCTGATTGGTGAGCGTTCGGCAGAACGCATCAAGATTGAAGTAGGTGCAGCAATGTCAGAACTTGAAACTGCTCCAGACGACTATGAAGTACGTGGACGAGATTTGATGACTGGTATTCCAAAAGTAGTAAAAGTATCATATAGCGAAATTGCTTTTGCTCTTGATAAATCTATTTCTAAAATTGAAGAAGCTGTTTTGAAAGCTCTTGAAATTACTCCTCCAGAGCTTGCTGCCGATATTTATGAAAATGGAATCTACCTAACAGGTGGAGGTGCATTGCTTCGTGGTTTGGATAAGCGTCTTTCTCTTAAAACAAAACTTCCTATCCATATTGCAGAAGACCCATTACGTGCCGTAGTGCGTGGGACAGGAATTGCGCTCAATGATGTAAGTAGATTTAAGCCTGTGTTGCTTGACTAATTTTGCTGATTTTAGAATAAAAATCTATTTAGATTATAAATTTATAGGTCAAATGGCTTGCCTTTGACAGTCCAGTTTCGATGTTTTTGAGTTAAATTCTTGTGATTAACAAAATTGAAAGAATTAATTAATTTTCTTTATCGGTTTCGTAATTTCCTACTATTTCTACTGTTGGAGGGTATTTGTTTTTGGCTTATAGTCAATCATAATACCTATCAGAGAATTGTAGTTCTTACCTCTGCTAGTTCAGTAGTTGGGACAGGTTTGGATATGCAAAACTGGGTGGCTACTCGTTGGAATCTGAAAGATGAGAATGAAAGACTGTTGGAAGAGAATGCAAAGCTACATTCACTTTTGGCTTCACAAATACGAAAAAATCAAATAGACGATACAGTAGCCTTTGATGAGACGTATGCTAATCTATCTCAAGCGAAACAGGATAGTTTACAGTTGGCTAAACTTTCAGAGAAGTTTACAAATTTGGATTCTCTTCAGCTTCTATCAGTTTCTAAATATCAACTCATTCCAGCAAAAGTAATAAAGCATTCCTACTTATTAGAACGCAACTTTCTGACTATAAATAAAGGCAGCAAACAGGGCATAGAGAAAGGAATGGGAGTAATTACAGATTCTGGAATTGTAGGAAAAATAGAAGCTGTTTCTAGTAATTATGCCACTGTAAGGAGTATTTTACACATAGATTATCAAGTAGCTTCACAGATAAAGCGCAATGGAATCAATGCAACTACACAGTGGGATGGAAAGGATTATAGAAAATCTAATCTTTTATATACTTCTGCCAAAGATATTAAAGTAGGCGATACTGTGGTTACGAGTGTAGCAAATAATTTTTATCCTAAAGAATTTTTAGTAGGTTATATAGAAAAGGTTGATTTTACCTCTGCAAAAGGAAACTTCAATGAAGTTCGTATAGATTTGGCAACTGACTTTACTCGGCTTTCTTATGTATATGTTATTGAAAACCAGTACACGCCTGAAATTGATTCATTAGAACAAGTTACGCTAGAAAAATAAAACAAATGAACCCAAGCAGTATTACTCATACTATCAGTTTTTTTATTTATTGGTTGCTTCAAGTCTTATTTTTTAGAAATATAGCTCTCTTCGATACAGCATTTTGTTTTGTCTATATCGGTTTTTTGCTCTTACTTCCTCTTGAAACCAGTCTTACTACACTTTTGGTTTTGGGTTTTGGAATGGGACTAGCAGTAGATGTTTTTTACGACACAGCTGGAGTACACGCAGCCACTACAGTAATCATTGCTTTTATTCGCCCTTCTATTATTCAGTTTATACGACCAAGTGGAGGATATGACAATGTAGAAACTCCCACTCTTTCAAAACTGGGTTTTAACTGGTTTGCTACTTATGCAGGTATTATGCTATTTCTTCATCATTCTATTTTATTTCTGATACAAGGAAGTAGTTTTTCCTTATGGCTTTCCAACTTTCTATCTATTATAGCAAGCACTATTTTAAGTTTGTTTGTACTCATTATCGGACAATTACTATTTTATAGAAGCCGTTAAAAAAAACAGAGATGCTTTTTATTATAAGCTATCTCTGTTTTATATAATTACTTAGAGTAATGGACATGAGATAAAAAATTGTTGGTCTCGCTACGCTAAAACACCAACGAATGGCACTTTTTCTCTGTTCTGTGACTCACAGAACAGTAAACATCTATTGATGCCCAGTACTCTAACTAATTACTTCTTCTCCATCCACTTTTTATATACTTTCTGCTGTTTTTTAGAAGGATTGTCTATTTTTTGAATTTCAAATCCTCTTGTATCATCAGCTTCTAATTTGATGGTAAGGTTTTGCAAAAGTCCATCACGAGCAATAACAAGCTCTACCTCATCACCTACATTTTTGTAGTGTAAGATTTCTGAAAGTTCGCCATTTGAGGTTACTCTAAAACCATCTGCTGAAATAACCTCATCGTTTACATTCAACCCTTGCTTGTAAGCTGCTCCATCTCGCTCTGTACTTCTTACTATGAGATTGTTACCACTTTCTATTGTTCTGATGCCAAGAGTTGCCTTAGATTTATTTTCTCCTACCATTAGTTTCAAACCTGCATATCCTAAATAAGTAGCATAATCGGGCATTTGTGTTCCATAGACTACATTTTCAAAAAATGAAGGAAATGGCTTTCCTGCAATTTTTCCAACAGCTGCTTGAAACTCTGCATCTGTAAAACCACGCTTTTGCTTTTTGTAATATTCATTATAGAGATAACGCATCACATCGTCAAGATTTTTCTCTGCATCTGTTGCCTCAATAATCATCAAATCTAGCATAGCAGCATACACACTCCCTTGTCCGTAGTAAGAAACCGTAGTGTTCCCAGAGTTTTCATTCGGACGGTAGGCTTTTATCCACGCATCAAAACTGGCTTCTGTTACAGGTTGTACGTGTCTTCCTTTCTTATTCTCTGTTGCTGAAATATTTCCAGAAAGTGTTTTGAGATAACCTTCCTCACTTACAAAGCCTGCTCTTGTCAAGAGAAGTTCATCATAATACGATGTAAAACCTTCAAAAATCCAAAGTAGGTTAGTATTTTGTTCTTGCGTATAATCATAATTTGTAAGCGCAAACGGACGCAAACGCTTCACATTCCAAAGGTGGAAATATTCGTGTGCTACCAAACCCAAGAATCCTAAATAACCACGCTCTGTTCCATACGACATTCTATCAACTACCAAGCTTGTAGAGTTGAGGTGTTCCAATCCTCCTCCTCCATGTTTGGAGTTATGAACAATAAATTTGTAGTCTTCTGCTGGATTTTCTCCCCAAACTTTTGTCGCTGCCTCCACAACTTTTGCCATATCCTTTGTGATTTGGCCTTTATTGTAGTTGCCCTGTCCGTACATCACAACAGAATGTTTTACGCCAGCAGCTTCAAAGGTCAAGATTTCTTGATTGCCAATTTCGATAGGCGAATCTGCCAAAATATCGTAGTTTGGAACTTCAAATGTGTTTTCTTTTCCATCTTTATTTTTTAAAGAAGTAGAAATAGTTTTCCAATAGCTTGGTTTTTCAATTTCTAAAGTGGCTGTTTCATTTTTCATTCCATCTACATACATAAAAATACTGGTCGGAATAAGAGCAGCGTGTGAAGCATCGATAAAACTGGTTCGGACAGAATGTTCAAAACCATATACATCGTACATTAGCTTTACACTAGACTTGCCTTTTGTCTCTACTCTCCAAACGTTTTTTGAAGTTTTCGTAATGGAAGCATCAGAAGTTACGCTCTCAACACCTTTAGCAAATTCACGAATCAAGTACGACCCTGGAGCCCAAACTGGCATCACAAAATCAAGGCTTTCCTTGTCTTTTGGAATATCGTTTACTTCTATTTCCACTTTTGCGTAGTGGGTTTGAGGCGCAGGAAAAGAAATTTTATAGTGTATTGTTTGAGCAAAGCCAGAAAGCGAAATGCTCAAAAATAACAGAATTGAAAAAATAGTTTTGGTATTTTGAAATAACATATGTATTGGGTTAGTTTTTTGAAAATAATATAACCAGTAGGCAAGTTAAGAGTTTTTTTCCTTCTAATCATTTTACAATCTATATCAAAAATAAGACTTTGCTCGTTTAATAAATTTTTGAATAGGAATTTTATTGAGGATGAGATTAGACATTATGAAATTTAGTCTTACTGTATTCACTATCGGAACTATAATGTGTGTATTAGGCGTATTTTTAATTTATTTTTTAACAACAGAATTTTTAGAACAACAGGAAATAAGAGAGGAAGGTATAGAAGTAGAAGTCGTACTGCTTGGATATAGACATGATAGAAAATCTATCCCTCAAATTGAATACAAAGGAAAAGTGTATGATTGGAATGGAGGTTTTGGTAAGAAAGGATATACTTATTTTGTTGTTTATAGCGAGAAAAAAGATAAATTTCTCAGCGATTATAGCAAATGGAGATATTTATCTACTCTGTGGGGTGTTTTATTTATAGGCATAGGGATTTACCTCATTATTAAATGGGCATTTATTTAATGAATGAAAATAGATAGTATTTCTAAATCTTAAAATAAAAACAAATCCCTTCAATTCTAAGTTATGCACATTACGACGCAAAGTATTTTTACATAGAGTAAAATACTATTTTTTTACGTCCATTTTTTAGCTTACTTTTCTAGTGCAATTTATATGAATTTCCTTCAAAACATAAAAAATAAATTTTCTAATAAAAAAACTGCTAATCAGTCAGATAAATCTTCAAAACCTCAATCCAAAACAAAACGAGTTTTTAAAAAGATAACTAAGATTTTGATGTGGATTGTAGGTTCTGTTTTGGGACTTGTTCTGCTGATTTTTGTCTTACTTTTCTTGCCTCCAGTTCAAAATTTTCTAACAAACAAAGCAGAAGATTTTTTAAGTAAAAAACTCACTACAAAAGTAGAAATAAACAAAATCCGTCTTAGTCTTCCTCTTGGTGTAACTATCAATGGACTTTATATTGAAGACCTCCAAAAAGATACTTTGCTTTATGCAGGACATTTTAATGCTGACCTCAATCCGTTTGCTCTTCTCAAAAAAACAGTTCAGATTACAGAAATAGAGTTGGAAGATGTTTATGCCAATATTTGGATAGATAAGGATAGCGTTTCGAATATTGATTTTTTAGATAAAGCCTTTGCACCTACTGACTCAGCAAAAATGTCAGAAGACCAAACCACTACACAGCTTGAAGCAAATGATACTACTTCTGGCGCAGGTTTTATTATTTCACTGGGTGGAATAGATTTTAAAAATATTAATGCAAAGTTTGATGACCGTTATAGTGGAAACGATATTGTAGGAAAAATTGGACAGATAAAAGTAGATGTAGATGATTTTGATTTGAATAATTTGTCTTTCACAGTCAAAGATGTTTTGCTAAAAGACACTGATTTGCGCTACATCCAAACCCATTTACCTCCTCCTACTCCAGAGAAACCAGACACAACAAGTTCTGAAATTGGTTTTCAGATTGATATGAATGAAATTAATTTGGAGAATATCACAGCATTTTATCAGAGTAATGTAACAGGACAGCAAGTAGATGGAAAGGTGGGAAGTCTTCTTATCAAAGCCAAACAAACTAACTTGGGAACACAAAAAATAGTTATTCAAGATGTGGAACTAAATAAAACATATCTTTCTTATAAACAAGGCATTGTAGCAACCGCCCTAGATTCTGCTATCGAAAAATCTGCTGAAAATGTAGCGAAAGAAGCACAAGAGGTAGCTGGAACAAAGGAAGATGAAGGCAAACCGTGGGTTATCGAAGTGAAAAATGTGGTGTTAGCAGATAATGAAATTATCTTTACCAATGAGAATGCGGAAAAACTAGACTACGGATTTGATGCCAACCACATTCATTTTAAAGATATTGCTCTAGAAGCAGAAAACTTTAAATTTTATCCAGACAATATTGCAGCAGACTTAAAAACTATCCAAGCTACAGACCACGATAATCAGTTTGCGCTCAAAGATTTTGATGGAAATATTCATTTAGATTCGAATGGTATTTCGGTTACAGACTTAAAAATTCAGACTACACGAAGCAAAATAGGACAAAAAGTAAAACTAGATGCCTCACTTGAAAACCTTGCTCAGGACTGGCAAAATGCAGACTTAGAAATCAATTTGGACGGAACAGAAATTGCTCTTGCCGATGTATTTTATTTTGTTCCAGACTTGGCAAAGCAAGTCAATTTACCTAGAGAAACCACCGAAAAAATCAAAATTTCTGGACAAGCAACAGGAAAAGCCAACAATGCTACACTCAAAGATTTTCAAATCAAAGGGTTAATTAATACACATCTTTTAGTCAATGGAAATATCAAAGGGCTTCCAGAAATAGAAAATATTTATGCTGATATAAAAATCAACAAACTGACTTCTTCACGTCAAGATTTGAATAAACTTGTACCTCGTGGAACTTTGCCAGCAGGTTTTAATTTTCCACAACGTATTTCTATGAATGCCTCTGCGAAGGGTTCTATGGAAGATATGTTTGTAGAACTTTTGGCAAATCTGGACAATACAAAAATCAATTTGGGTGGAACAGTCAAAAATCCGACTGACCCAGAAAAAATGTATTTGAATATTTCTACCAAGGAATTTTTGGTGTATTTGAATGATGTCAAAAATTGGATTCCAGATACGCTTTTACCTTCAAATCTGACGTTACCTCCAAAAATCGATGGAAATATCGTCTTTACAGGGTATCTAAACGACTTCAAAACTGATACAAAGCTAAAGACTACTTTAGGAAATGTAGGTGCAGAAGGAACGTTAAAAAATCTGATAGCTGAAAATGCTATTCCAAGTTATAATATTACGGCAACCGTAGAAAATGCACAGCTAGGAACAATCTTGCAAGACACCACACTTGGTATCGCAGATTTAAAAATTTCGGCGAATGGTAGTGGTTTTGAGCCAGAAATTATGAAAGCCACCATTGATGGTAATGTCAATAAGTTTGAGTTTCAAGACTATGTCTATAAAGACCTAAAAATTGATGGCAAAGTGGATGGTTTGGCTTATAATGGCAAACTCAATATGCAAGACAAAAATCTAACCTTCGATTTTGTTGGAAATGTAGTTTGGGATACACTAAAGCCAAAGTTTGTTGTCGATTTAGACTTGAAAAAAGCAGATTTACAGGCTTTAAATTTCTATGAAGAACCTCTAACAGTTAGTCTAAACTTGGATGCTGATATTACAGGAATGAGTTTAGATAATGTCAGAGGAAATGCAAATCTTCGAAGAGTAATTATTGGCACAAAAAAAAGAACTTTTAGAATAGATACAGCTGCTTTTGTTTCGGTTTCACAGAAAGGAGAAACGAATATTAACTTACAATCCGACCTTATTTCTGCTCATATTGAGGGTAATTTAGATGTTTCTACATTTGTGGCGACCGTCAAAAATCATGTCAATACCTACATAGAAATTGACCCCGTTCAGCCCAACAAAGAAATTGGAACACAACAAATGGATTTTGATATAAAAATTCATAAGTCAGAACTCTTGACAGCTTTAGTACCTAGTCTGACTAAGTTTGAACCTGCTTCTTTAGATGGAAAATATCGTAGTGATACTAAAAAATTCGAACTCAATGGTAATTTTCCAAAAATTGTCTATGGTGGAATTGTACTGGACTCCTTAAAAATAAATGTGGATTCGGATAAAGAAGCCTTAAACTATAGAATTGGCGTAGCAGAGGTGGTCAGTGGTACGTATCAGTTTGAACATCCTCTTATTTCTGGACAAGCAGCCAATAATAAAGCGGATTTGAATATCAAACTTACAGATACAGAAGGAAAGGAACAATTTAGAATTGCAACACGATTAGAACGTCCAGACACAACAAAATTTATTGTTTCGCTTGCTCCAACACAGATTTTGAATTATGAAGACTGGACAGCAAGGAAAGGCAATCAAATTATTTTACCAAGTGATGATAGTGTAAACCTTAGTATAAAAGAATTTATGCTTACTCACGACAACCAAACTATAAGTGCAAGAACGACGGATAATGATAAGAATTTGGCAGCTCGCTTTACCAATTTCGAACTCTCTACCATTACAGAAATGGCTGCGCCCAATGATACCACACAACTCGCAGCAGGAAGGCTAAATGGAAAAGTAGATTTACAAAATTTCCAAACTGAAATGCAGTTTTTGGCAGATTTGAAAATTGAAGATTTGACAGTGCTCAATAGCAAGTTAGGAGATTTAAAAATTGATGCAGAAAATAGCACGGCAAAAGACCGTTATGATGTAAATGTAAACCTAACAGGAGAAAATCGTTTTGAGCTTACAGGCTATTACAATGCTAGAGAAGATGCAGGCGATGCACTTAATATGAACTTGGATATTCAGAGGCTTTACCTGCCCTCTTTAGAAAATCTCACTATGGGAAATCTTGAAGATACAAAGGGAACAATTACAGGGAATTTTACTGTGAAAGGAACAACTCAAAATCCAAAAATCTTAGGAAATTTAGACTTCAATCAGGCTTCATTTTTCCTAACGGCTTCTGGAACGTACCTTCAATTAGAAAATGAAACCATAAAGTTTGATAATAGAGGACTGGCTTTCAATAACTTCAAATTGCAGGATAAACGAAACAATAATTTACTCATCAATGGTAGAATAAACATGCCTACGCTGACAGATTTTAATTTGGCATTGAATGTAAAGAGTAAGGAGTTTTTATTTGTCGATAGTGAAAAATCGGAAGACCCAAAAGAAGACCAAATGTTTTTTGGAAAAGCCTTAGCTGGAATCAATGTAGATGTAACAGGAACAGCTACTAGTCCGACAGTTACAGCAAATGTAAATGTTTTGGAGGGAACAGATTTGACTTATTTGCTGCCAGAGAGTGAGGTTGCTACAATTGATAAGGAAGGTATTGTAGAGTTTGTCGATAGAAGTTTTTATGGAGATTCTTTGGTTTCTGTTGCTCCAAACGATACCGACACCACACAGTATGCAACTGATATGGATATTCGTGCTGTTATCAAAATAAATCCATTGGCAAAAGTAAATGTAGAAATTGACCCTTCGAACCGTTTGGAAGTGAGTGGAGGTGGAGATATTAATTTTAACCTTAATCCTAGTGGAGAAATGTCTCTGACAGGGCGTTACGAAATTACCAATGGAATCTATAAACTCAATTTCTTCAACTTTGCTAAAAAAGATTTTCAAATTCAAAAAGGAAGTTCTATTACATTTTATGGCGACATAATGGACATGAGAGCTGATATTACAGCGATTCATGTTGTGGAAGCTGCTTCGTATGAGCTTATGGCAAATCAAATGGGTGGAGCATCTGAATCTGAACTCAATAAATACAAACAAAAATTACCTTTTGAAGTCGTCTTGAATATGAATGGTGAGATTATGAATCCAACCATTGATTTTGATATTGATATTGCCGATGCAGAGCGTGGTGCAATGGGAGGAACAATAAATACTCGCCTACAACTCTTAAACAAACAAGAATCCGAACTCAACAAACAAGTTTTTGCCTTGCTTATTTTGGGTGGTTTTATTTCCGAAAATCCACTAGACAGAGCCACAGGAGAAATGGGTTTTGCTGAAGCTACGGCAAGAAATACAGTAAGTGGACTTCTGACCGACCAGCTCAACAAACTAGCAGATAAAAATCTTTCTGGAGTAGATTTGTCTTTTGACCTAAATTCGTATGAAGACTATTCGACAGGCGAATCACAGAGCAGAACTCAACTAGGCATCAATCTTTCAAAATCTTTTATGGATGATAGACTTACTTTCCAAGTCGGAACAAATGTAGATTTGGAGGGAGAGGCAGCAAAGCAACAACAACAGCAAGGACTTAGTAGCATTGCTGGCGATGTTATTATTTCGTATCTAATTACAGAAGACGGACGCTATAAAGTTCAGATTTTTAGAGAAAATAGCTATGCTGGTGTGATTGATGGACAAATTATCCAAACAGGTGCATCGCTTATTTTTGTAAGAGAGTATGACGAGTTTAGTGAACTTTTCAAAAAAGATAAAGAAGCCGAACGCATCAAACAAGAAATCAAAGAACAAGAAAAACAGCGTAAAGAAGAAGAAAAACGCAAGAAGGAAGAAGAGGAGAAAAGACAGGAAGAAGAGGAGAAAAGACAGGAAGAAGAAGAAAAAGTAACGACATCACTAAATTTGATTCAAAGCAAAGATGAGGAGTATTGATACTTAGAGTACTGGACATGAGTTTGTCAAGACACTTTGAAAGTGTCAGACAATTATAAAATTTAACTGTCTTGACACCTTTGAGGTGTCCGACAGAACAAAAAAATATTACATGTCTAGTACTCTAATTGATACTATCTTATAAGAGCTAAATCTTTGCTCTATGGTTGCATTTCCTTTTTGATTTTGCTCAAAAACTCTGCACTCATTCCCAAATACGAAGCTAGTGCATATTGTGGAACTCGTTCTACAATCGTAGGATACATTTTATTAAATTCACGATAACGCTCGGCTGCCGTTTTGCCTAAATTGGATAAAATTCGCTGTTGTGCAAAGGCAAATGATTTTTGTGCAACAATTCTAAAAAACTTTTCAAAAACAGGGTGCGTATTGCAGAGATTTTCTACCTCGTTGTACTCTATTTGGTCAATGATAGAATCTTGTAAGGCTTCAACATACAGAGAGGCTGGTTTTTGATAAATATAACTCGTGAAATCACTAATAAACCAGTCTTCGATAGCAAATTGTAGTGTGTGTTCTGTGCCTTGGTCAGTCAGAAAGTAGGAGCGAAACGTTCCCTTCTCAATATAGGTTTGATGTGTGCAGACAAAGTTTGGCTGAACTATAAACTGTCTTTTCTTTACTCTACTTCGCTTAATGATGCTAACAAATGCTTCTTCATCTTGAGAAGACAAATCAACATAGCGTTTGATATTTTTTAGGATGTTTTGGTGGGAGTTCATTTTTATTTTTTAATCAATAGCATACCAAATAGAATCCATATCAGATTCTTCAACATGCATAGTATCATAGCTTGTTCTTACAGGCTCTCCATTCTTGATAGCAAATTTTTCTGTTGTTCTAGTACCAATTATATCAGTAGATGCAGTCCAGTAACGCACCAAAGTAAGAGAATCATCTTGCCACTTATAAAAGTTTTTATCGTGAGGACCAAAAACGCCTCCATCACCAAAAGTTATTATTTCTTTTTTCTTAGGATTGATGTATAAGGAATCTGTACCTTGCAAGTATGCAGTAGTTTGAAAATCAGAGGTCAGAATCAAATCATAACGAAAGACAATCCTACTTGAAGCATGATAATGTGATTTTATAACAAGGTCATTTATACTATCAAAATTAACATCCTCCAAATATATGGATTGAACATACATCATTTCATCATAATCGACTTGGTTTACGACCTCATACTTTTGATTTACTTTGCAAGCTATATACAAATACGGTTCTTTAGAGCCGTTCACTCTATGAAAAAAGGTAAAGAAAGAAGGAAATCTATCTTTTTTAGAGAAAAAATCTACTGTTGTCCAACCGAAATGTAGAGTGGTGTCTTTTTGAGGTTCTTTTTTGTCAAAGAAACTGAATATAGAATCCTTAAAATAATCATTGATAGAATCTAATTGAGGGTTAGTATAATCCAAAGGATTAATTTCTTTTTCTTTTCTCTCGCTAAGTTGGTGATTAGACTGACTACAACTAAAAAGTAGAGAGGCTAACACTAGAAATACATATTTTTTCATTTATGAATTTGACTGATTACTGGCAACTGTTTACTGCTAACTGATTCCTAGTCTGCATAAAAAATACGCTTCACACGCTCACTTACATTAGTTAGAATCTCATACGGAATTGTGCCAATAGTTTCAGCAAGGTCAGAAACGGTAGGATATTCTCCAAAAATAATTACTTCATCGCCTTCTTTTGCATCTTCAATGTCAGTAACATCAATCATACACATATCCATACAAATATTTCCTATGGTTGGGGCAAGTTCGCCGTGCAAGTAAACTTTCCCTACACCATTTCCAAAACGCCTGTCATAGCCATCAGCATAACCAATGGCAATCGTCGCAATTTTGGAAGGACGCTCTACTTTTCCCTTTCTTGAATAGCCCACACTTTCCTCTGGATTAATTTCCTTTATCTGTGAAATAGTAGCTTTCAGCGCACTTATAGGTAGTAAATGATGTTGTGAAGTACTAGAAGCATCTACGCCATAAAGTCCCAAACCTAATCGCACCATCTCAAAATGAGCTTCTTTAAAACGAATAATTCCAGCCGAATTGACAGCGTGGCGAAGGAAAGAATACCCCAACTGATTTTCTAGTTCGGCTGCCCACTCTTCAAATTCTTGAATTTGTTGGCGAGAAAAATCGTCCATCGCTTCGTCGTCTGCTGCTGCAAGATGCGTAAAGACGCTCGCCACTTCTAAAGATTCTCCTACAGATTCTACCAAACTTATTAGGGTAGGCAAGTCACTTGTAGAAAAACCCAAACGATTCATTCCAGTATCTAATTTCAAATGAATTTTGAACACGTCTTTTACATCTGCTCCAAAATCGGCAAGGTTGAGTTCATACGTTTTCTGTTTGGCATATTCTACATATCTTTTTAGCGTTTCGACGCTATAAATTTCAGGTTCAAGATTATGCACAAACATTTTTTCAAAGTTATCTACGGCTGGATTCATTACCATAATCGGCGTTCGGATGCCTTCATTTCTAAGAGCAATACCTTCATCTACATACGCCACAGCTAAATAATCTACTCTGTGGTATTGCAAAAGGTGAGCAATTTCGAAATTTGTTCCACTTCCATAGCCAAATGCTTTTACCATTGCCATAACTCTTGTTCTAGGAGAAATAAGTGAACGGAAATAATCTAAATTATGTGCTAAATTATTAAGGTTGATTTCTAGCTTTGTTCCATGTACTTTAAGTTCTAGAGCTTCTACAATTTTTTCAAATTCAAAACGCCTTGCGCCTTTTATCAAAATAGCTTCATTTCCAAAACGAACATCTCCATCAGCAAAATCACTCAAAAAATCTTCTGTAGTCGCAAAAAATTCTGTATCAATGAGCATTTCTGTATCTGGAAGAACCATTTTTTTGATATTTTCTCCAATCGCAATCACTCTTTCTACTCCTTTTTTTGCAAAGAGTTGAAATATTCTCTCATACAAACCTTCTTGGTTTTCCTCTGGCATATCCGACAAAATAACTGTTCTTTTAGGCTTGTTGCTCTGCTGTAAAAGAAAATCTAAGGCTACATTTAGTCCTGCAAAATCGTTGTTATATGTATCATCTATAAGACTACAATTAAAAAGTCCTTGTTTAAGTTCAAGGCGCATTTCTACGGCTTTGAGCTTATTGATTCGCTCCTGTATTTCTTTTTCCTTATATTCAAAGAGTAGCATCGTTACGATACAGTGCAGACAGTTTTCTACGTGTGCAGGATTGGAAAAAGGAAGATAAAAATTGAGTTTTTGGTCGGTATGTGGGTCATACAGTCCTACATTTACACCTCCTACATTAGGGTCAAGATAGCGCATATCGACAGCCGAAGGATAGATGGCTACGTCTTGTGTTGTCCAACCAAAAAAATGAGGGTCGCCTTCTCTTTCCTTTAAATCTAAAATTGCCGTATTGACAGCAGAATAAATATCTCTTGATATCAAAAACTTGCAGTTTTCGAAGAGCTTGGCTTTTTCCTGTGCTTTTTGTAATCTACTTTCAAAACCTTCGTCGTGTGCGCTACCCAAATTTGTAAAAATACCGATGTTGGGTTGAATTATTTTTTCTAAATGCTCCATTTCGTTGGGCTGCGAAATACCAGCTTCAAAAATAGCAAGAGTGTGTTCTTCCGAAAGTTCCCATACAGAAAGTGGAACACCAATTTGAGAGTTATAACTCTTCGGACTTTTGATAATCTGAAAACTATCTGCCAAAAGCTGTGAGAGCCATTCTTTAATAATCGTTTTTCCATTACTACCTGTAATTCCGATAACAGGAAGTTTAAATTGGCTTCTATGGTGAGCTGCTAGAGCTTGTAAAGTTCGAATACTACTATCTACAAGTAAAAATTTTGCTCCATTGGCTTCCTCTTCATTTTGGAAGCCTCTTAGTGCTGCCTCTTCGTCTTCAATTACAAAATAGCGAACACCTTTGTCATAGAGTTTTTTGATAAAACTATGTCCGTCTTGGCGTTTTCCTTTGATGGCAAAAAATACTGTATCGTGAGCAATACCGAGCTTACGACTATCCGTGAGGAGTTGTTTGTAACGAAATTCTCTGTAATAATCTCTAATGTAGGCAACACGAGTAACGAGCGATGAACTAGGCATGGAAAAATGAACAATTAAAAATGAATAGTACAGACGATTTTCAACCTGTTTTGATTTGGAAGGAAAAGATACGAAAATTTGAATATCTACTGAATAAAGAATTGATAGGAAAGCAAAGTTTTGTGCAAATTATTAGGTAAATTGTATAAATTCTATTTTAATAGACTTTTTAAACTTCAAAAAAATGAATAATAGTACAAGTCTTTATATTTTTATTATTACGATTGGAACTATAATTATTCTTTCCTTGAGTAAAATATTTTTTGATGAAAAAATGTGGATTGAAAAAGAGGAAGAAGTAAAAGGGTGGTATTGTGGTACAGTTCCAACAGGAATAGATGGAGAAATATTAGTATTTGACTCTCTAAATATTCAACAAGAAGAAATTGTGAAAATCGGAAAAGAACTCTTCGAAGGAAACTGCGCTCAATGTCATGCGCTGAACAAAAAAGTTGTAGGTTCTGCACTTGCAGGAGTTTCAGAGCGTTGGGAGAGTGAAGAGCAACTGATAGAGTTTATTAAATATCCAGAACAAATCATCAACAAAAATAAGTATGCCCAAGAAATGTATGAAGAATATGGACAGTTTATGCCTAATCACGATTTTTTTGATGATGAACAGCTTAAATCTATTTTATTTTACATCAAGTATCGCTCTGGGGAAAAGGTGTATGTTGAATTGAACTAAACAGTACGATTTATCTGTGATTATTTAAACTTTATCAAAATACTATAAATTATGGATTTAGAACAGTATAGAGAGTATTACAAAAAAAGAGTTGAAGAGCATAGTGAATCTTATAATGAAGAATTGATGAAAGTATCCTACAAGGACTATAAAGATGCTATTGCTGATAGTGCTTGCCTAACAGTTTGTAAAAGCAAATACGTTTGGAAAATAATTCATCGCATGAACGTAGCTTTACCAAGCAATAATGAAGTAGCACTGTTTGTTATGCCATCATTTGAATATTATTTTTATCTAAAAATTGATAAAGATGGAATTACCAAAACAAGCATAGCTGATAATCTAAACCCCAAAACATGCAAAACAGACATAGTAAAGAGAGCTGGAGAAAACATCGATGTAGCATCACTGAACTATCTCATTAGTAGCATTACTAAGGCAGTAAAAGAAGCAAAAGACACTGACAGAACCACTATGGGACTTGATGGAACAAACTATTACTTTATTGCCAATATAGAAAATCAAGTTGTAATAGGTGAAAAATGGTCACCCTACAAAGAATCTAATGTAGGAAAACTATTATCTAAAATACAACAATACTCTAGCTTTGTTTTCTATGACTTTGGTGATGAAAAGAAGACAATTAGAGTACAATAGAATATGAGACTGACAGTATTTTTTGCATAAGATTATATTCTAAAAAGGAAACTACTGTCCTTGATACTCTTCATTGTAAATTACGTGTGTTACTGTTTGTCCGACAGCTTTTAGGGTTTCTTTTCCAATAATATCCATATTGTCGTCGTGTGTATGCCAATATTTTCCAAAATAGCCTTTTCCTTCTGTTGAATATTCGATAATGTCAATCATTGGAATATTTGTGAGTTGGTTTACATAAACGTGGTCGTCTGTAATGGCTGGAGCTTCCTTAAATGGAAAATATGCACCATGTCCAATTTTGTGAGCCATCTTCCAAACCTTTGATACAATAGCTGGTGCAGTTTGTAGAGAATAGCCTTCTTGAGCAAATTGAGCGTTTTTTGCTCCTGCCATATCCAACAAAATTCCGTAGTAAGCTGAATAGTTGGCTGGCATCTTATTTTTCCCCCAATGTTGTGAACCCAAACAGTATGAATTTGGAGTATTATTATCTCCATAATCTTCCAAGTCAAAGAAAATCATATCAATTCCTACTTGTGGTTGTTCTTGTGAAACGGATAATGTGCGAGCAATTTCTAACAAAATGCCTGTTCCACTTCCTCCATCGTTTGCTCCCAAAATAGGCTCATCTGTGCGCTCTTCATCTTGGTCTGCAAACGGACGTGTGTCCCAGTGAGCAGCCAACAAAACACGTCTTTTTATTTCTGGATTGAAAGACGCAATAATATTTCTTCCAGAGAGCATTTTGCCATCAAAAGAAGCTGCTGTAAAGTTTTGAACTTGTACACTGATTTTGTCAAAACTCTTTAGTTTATTGATAATATAATCTCCTGTCTTTTGGTGTGCTTCACTGTTTGGGTAACGTGCACCAAAAGCGACTTGTTCTTCGATGTAGTGATAGGCTGAGTCTTGATTAAAGGAAGGAGTAGGAAGAAGAGGCTTATCTTGTACTTTATTTGTTTCCGTTGAGGTAGTAGTTTCAGTAGTAGATGTATTATTACAAGATACCAAACCTATAATGAGGAAAAAAAGGAAGATTTTATGAATAGTAAGAGACATAGTTGTTTCTAAATGAATTTAGGTAGAGATAAGGATTGACTTATCCAAAGAAAAAACAAAGACTAAAGGTAGCTATTTTTGAGAAAATTATACCATTCTCTACGTATTTTGAGAGTAGAAACCATAACAGAAATTGATTATATTTGCTATCTAGTCCTTTTACATTTTATAGATTTTATAAAATTTGATTCGCTTGAAAGTGTATTGAAGTTTATTTATTTTAATAAGAAGTAATGTTTTATTGGACTTCTATGTATGAAGTTGTTTAAGAATGGAAAAAAGTAGCTTGAATGAAGTGTAGAGTAAATTTTATTTATTATTTCTCGTTCAAGCATTCTGCTTGGACGCACTTTTTTGTCAGCATATGCTGACGAAACGGTAAGCACAAGATGGAATCTTGCGCTAGAAAACCATTCTTAAACAAGTTCTATGAAAATATAACTCACTACAAAAGATTGATTAAATGGTTATTTTTTAAAATGATATACGAAAAATAAGGTATTTAACAATTTTTATAAAAAATAGTATTTTTACTTGACTTTTGAGTAAAAAGTCTTTCAATTACTTTGAACCAATGAAAAATAATCTTTTTCTCTTTATTTTGCCTGTATTGCTGCTTCTGACCTCTCAAAAGATTTTTGGGCAAGATAATTTCTCAACTCCTCTTGTTGAACAGGCTTCTTTACAAGCCCATAATCACGATGAACAGTCGGTTGTAAAGCCACCTAATGCAAAAACTCCTCTTACATTCATAGAAAATAAAAATCAGTGGGACAAGGTAGTAAAGTATAGAGCTTCTATTCCAGCTGGGTTTTTATTTATTCGCCAAAACTCGTTGCAGTATTCATTTTATGATGAAAGTGCATTGAAACATGGACACGGACACCACCAAACCGAACATAAAGACCACGTAGGAAAAATAAAAGCACACTCGTTTGAAGTAGAGTTTGAGAATGCTAATCTTTCTCCAACTATTTTACCTGCCCAAAAACACCAAACAGAGTTTAATTACTTCTTAGACAACGACCCTAATAAGTGGGCAAGTAATGCAAACGGATATGCAGAACTGACCTATCAAGAATTATATCCAAATATAAATTTGCATCTATACCTACAAGAAGAGCAATTGAAATACGATTTTATTGTCGCTGCTAGTGCTGATGCTTCTCAAATAAAAATGAATTATAAACACGCAGAAAGTGTGAGTTTAGAAAACGGTCGTCTGATTATCAAAACTTCTGTCAATGAAATTATGGAGCAAGCTCCGTATTGTTATCAAATTATTGATGGAAAAAAAGTGGAAGTTCCTTCAAAATTTGTCTTAAAACAAAAGAAAGGAAAGGGAAAAGTACCACAGGTTACCTTCGAATTTCCAAAAGGCTACAATAAAAATTATGAACTTATTATAGACCCCGTACTTATTTTTTCTACCTTTTCTGGTGCTAATTCAGATAACTGGGGCAACACAGCTACTTACGATGATGCTGGAAATCTATACTCTGGAGGAACTGTTTTTGGTGCAGGTTTTCCTATTACAGCAGGAGCGTTTGATATAGATTTTAATGGGTTGGTAGATGTTTCTATTTTAAAGTTTAATGCACAAGGTACAGGACTTTTTTATGCTACTTTTTTAGGAGGAAGACAAACAGATGTTCCTTCTAGTATGATAGTAAATTCTGCCAACGAGCTTGTAATTTTAGGTATTACAGGGTCAAGTAATTTTCCTATATCTCCTAATGCGTACGATAATTCTTTTAATGGAGGTTCAAATGTTAGTATATTAGGAGCGTATGAGTTTCCGAATGGCTCTGATATTTTTCTTGCTAAGCTTACAACTAATGGAAGTACCTTAACAGGTGCAACCTATCTTGGAGGTAGTGGAAACGATGGACTTAATACAGTGCGTATAGGAAGAGGAACTGGAGCTGTTGATAATCAACTCTTAAAAAATTATGGAGATGAAGTGCGTAACGAGGTTATTTTAGACAGTAGAGACAACATATATATTGCCAGTACTTCTAACTCTAACGATTTTCCAATGGTTTCGGCACACCGTACTACTTTTCAAGGAGGGCAAGAAGGAGTAGTGGCAAAGTTGAACTCAAATCTTGGTTCACTGCTTTGGAGTACGTATGTAGGAGGTAACAATTTAGATGCAGCCTTCGGTATTCAAGTTTCTTCTACTGGAAATATTTATGTAGTGGGAGGAACGACAAGTAGTGATTTGATTACTCATGGAGGAACAATGCAATCGGGTTATGCTGGAGAAATTGATGGATTTATTGTTCGTTATGCACCTAACTTTGCGTGGCAGGGTGCAAGCTACTTGGGTACGGCTGCCTTCGATCAAGCCTACTATGTAGATGTAGATTTAGATGACAATGTTTTTGTATTCGGACAAACAAGAGGTTCACAGCCTGTAACGCAAGGAGTTTATTTCAATAATAGAGGGGGATTGTTTATACGTAAAATTTCTCCAAATCTGAATAATATCTTGATGGCAACAACCATTGGAGGAAGTAGCTTTCAACCAAATATTACTCCAACAGCTTTTATGATAAACGACTGTGGAAATATTTACCTTGCTGGGTGGGGAAGCTCAAATATTTATTCGGGTGGAGGACCATCTACTTATCTCACAGGTATAAATGTAACAGGACTTCCAATTACTTCCAATGCCATCCAACCTATTACTGATTCTGGAGGAAATGATTTCTATACAATGATATTGAGCGAAGATGCTACTGATTTGGTGTATGGTAGTTATTTTGGAGGAACAAACTACATCAGAGAACATGTAGATGGAGGAACAAGTCGTTTTGACAAAAAAACAGGAACTATCTACCAAGCTGTATGTGCTTGTACAGGAAGTGGCTTTTTTACTACAGCAGGAGCATATTCCAATACTAATAATTCTTCTAATTGTAACAATGCAGCTTTTAAGATAGAGTTGGGCGTGTTGGACGCAGCCTTTACCACAGCAGATGACATTAGTGGTTGTGTTCCACTTACTGTCAATTTTGTAAATCAAAGTGTAGAAGGTATTACCTATGAGTGGGATTTTGGAGGTTTGGGAACTTCAACACAAACTGATGATACTTTTACATTTACAGAAGCTGGAACCTACAGAGTAAAGCTCACTGCTAGAAATCCGTTCCTTTGTATAAAAGAAGATAGTGCTTTCCTTACTATTAGAGTTGCTCCTGCCGACTTTGCAATTTCTCCAAGTACAACGATATGTAAAGGGCAATCTGCACAACTTCAAGCAAGTGGAGGGACAGATTATCTTTGGTCGCCAACCACAGGACTCAGCGACCCAAGAAGTCCGAACCCGATAGCTACGCCAGAAGAAACAACTACTTATACATTACTTACACAAAATGCAGGAGGCTGCCGAGAAGAGCTTACCACAACAGTTACTGTTTTACCAGAACTCTTGCCAAGTTTTACCTTCAATGTTGGAGACCCTTGTTCTGCCAATCCAATTATTAGTTTTATCAACACAACTGAAAATGGAACATCTTATTTTTGGGATTTTGGAAATGGTGAAACTTCAACACAGACTAACCCAGCTCCACAAAGTTATGCACCAGGAACATATACTATAAAATTGGTAGCCATAAATGATATTTGTGATGATAGAGATTCTGTAACCCAAGAGGTAGTTATCAATCCAGATATTTTTACATTTAGTGGAGATACAACGCTCTGTTTTGGACAGTCTGTTCAGCTCAATGTAACGGGAGGAACATCTTATGAGTGGACACCAACCACAGGACTCAGCGACCCTACTATTGGAAATCCTATCGCCTCACCATCAGAAACAACAACTTATACTGTAAAAGTAGTAGGTAGAAATAGCTGTGAGGAGGAAAGACAAATTACAGTGTCAGTAGGAGAAGAAATTATTCCAGACTTCGACATTGTACAGTCTAATATTTGTGAGGAGTTTCCGACAGTAAGCATTGTCAATAATACAGTAGGAGCGACATCCTATTTTTGGGATTTTGGTAATGGACAAACTTCCACCTCTCCAAATCCAACTAACTTGCTTTATGATTCTACAGGAACATATAGAATAAAGTTAGTTTTAGGAAATGTAGGCTGTTCTGATTCTCTTACAAAAGAATTTGATTTCTTTACTAATTCATTCTTTGTGTCGCCAGATAACTCTATTTGTTTGGGACAATCTGTTCAGTTAGAAGCTAGAGAAGGTGTAGCTTTCAGTTGGTCTCCAGCAGAAGGACTAAGCGACCCTACCATTTCAAATCCAATAGCTTCACCTACAGAAACAACCACCTATACTGTCAGTATTACTACACAAAACGGATGTGTGAAGGAAGAAGAAGTAACCATTACTGTATTGCCAGAACTCAAGCCAGATTTTGATGTTACTATTTTAGATAGATGTGATAAACTACCTATTGTGGAGATTACAAATAATACAGTAGGAGCAACATCTTATTTTTGGGATTTTGGAGATGGTAGAACTTCAACAGCACAAAATCCACCTTCATTTCAGTACGATAGCGAAGGTGTTTATACAATCACGCTTAGAGTTGAAAATTCACTTTGTCAAGATTCAGTAAGCAATGATGCTAATTCGATTATTGATGATAATAATATTTTTATTTCAACGATAAGAATGCCAGAGAGTCCGACAATTTGTAGAGGGCAAAGTGCAGAATTAAATGTAGTGGGTGGAGATAATTTTGAATGGACACCAACAACAGGATTAAGCGACCCAACTATTAGAAATCCGATAGCTTCACCAACAGAAACGACAATTTACAACGTCAGAATTTCAAATCTTGATGGAGGATGTTTCACAGATAGTACCGTTACGGTTACAGTAGTAGACAAATTAGTGATTGATTTTGATATTCAACACTCGCCTGAATGTGGCGCACCAGCTACTATCTTGTTCAATAGCCAAAATACAGGAGATGGAAATTGGGTATGGGATTTAGGAAATGGCGATTCGCTTAGAGTTACCAATCCAACAGAATATACTTATACAGAAGCAGGAACTTATACTATTAAATTAAAGGGTTCTAATGGAATTTGTGATGAAGAACAGACAGCTACCATCACAGTTGATAACGTATTGCCTCCAAATGTAATCACGCCAAACGGAGACGGTATTAATGAAACTTTTGTTTTGGACAAAGCCAATGCAGGATGGAAACTTCAAATTTATAATCGATGGGGACAAGAAGTCTTTACTTCAGATGATTACAACAACGATTGGGGAAGCGATGCAAAGCCTGCTATGTATTATTATTACTTGACTTCTCCAGACGGAGATACTTGTAGAGGTTGGATTCACGTTTTACAATAACTAAATTCGTTCTTCTACTATTATCAAACTCTCTTCAAAAACTATTTTGGGGAGAGTTTTTTCAATCTTAACAAATTATAAAAAAGTGTTATTACAAGGATTGAACTAGGGTGTATAAAATAATTTTACGTCTTAAAGACAAAATAAAACTATTATTCGTGTTCTGTGGCACACATAACACAGTTTTTTTTATTCTTAAACAAGTTCAACAACAAAATACTTATCAAAATTAAAATGAAGCATCAATTTAAAATATATCTTCTGCCTTTCATCTTCCTGTTTTTGTCGCTTTCTTCATGTAGTATTGTAGATACAGTTTGTAAAGATGGAACTGGGCAAGTAATAAGTGAACAAAGAAATATCACAGGCTTTTCAGCTATAGAATCTAAGGGAAGTTTTACGGTTCATCTTTTTCAAGATGCTAGTATCACAACACAAGAGGTTACTGTTTCTGCACAAGAAAGTATTATAAATCTTATACAAACCAACCTTGTTGGACAAAGCCTTATCATCGATACAGACGAGTGTTATAATACGAATGAAGAAGTAGTAATTACTGTTCGAACGCCTGCACTTTCTCAAATAGTTTTGACTGGTTCTGGAGACATTGTTCTGCAAGATACTGTTCGTAAGTCTGAAATAGAAATAGTTTTAGAAGGCTCTGGAAATATTTCTACCACTCCTAATTTTCCCATTATAGCTTCTACAAGATGTCTTGTTACTCTAAAAGGCTCTGGAAACATAGAATTAGAGTTTGACAACTCAACTATTATAAATACGGCACTTGATGGTTCTGGAAATATTACTTTGAGGGGAGAAGCAACAGAAAATACGCTCAATGTCAGTGGTTCTGGAAATATTAAAGCCTTTGACTTACCTGTCTTGATAAGTACAGCCGAATTGATTGGCTCTGGAAATATTGAACTAACTGCCAACGACCCAAATGCAACCTCTACCAACTCAGATGCAGAAATAAATGCTCAATTAAGTGGAAGTGGAACTATCTATGTAAAGGGAAATGGAAATATGACATCAAACGTTTCGGGCTCTGGAAAAATTGAGCGTGTAGAGTAATTTTTTAGGATTATTCTAATATTTAGTAGTGAGGTTTTTTTCTTATCAAAGAATATTTTGTATCTTGATAGCATGGTTTTTATTCTAAAGGCTATGCTTTTTTAGTGGAGTATATATTTTCATAATTTTACAATATATGTCAGAGGTTGCTAAAAAAATAGAACAACTAAAACAGTCGTTTTCCTTTAACAATAAGGAAGAAGAAAATGAGTTTTTTCGAAAAAATAGCTATTTATTTGCGACTACTTCTGCTAGTTTGTTTCGTTTGATGCCTCAGATTCCATATACTGAACACAAGTCTATTTTTCAAAAGCTGCTTCACAATCTCCAACTCTTAGATATTGAGGAGCAAAATCCTACATTTTTTGCTCCCCATTTTGAAGTAGTTGATGAAGATAACATTCTTGAACAGACACGAAACGGAAAACCATTTTTATTTTGTTGTTTTCATTTAGGTGCATATTCTTTACTTCCTACCCTATTTACCTACAACGATTTAGAATTTGGTTTTTTGCTTAATGAAACGCTTCATCAGAGAAAAGCAAATATATTTTCAGAAGCACATAAAAATTTGTGTATCCAAATAGGAAAACAAGAAAAAACTTCTGTAACATCAAAAATGCACCTTATCAATGTAGAAGAGAAAAAAGGTATTTGGCAAGCTATCAAGATGTTGAAAGAAGGAAAGTCTCTGATTGTTTATCCAGATGGAAATATTAGTTCAAATAACTCTAACAAACAAAGTAAAAATTTAGCAAACATTCAGTTTTTGAGTGAAGATTTAATGGTTCGGCAAGGTGTAGCATTTTTGTCTTATCTCTGTGACGTGCCGATAGTGCCTGTTATTTCTAGCCGAATATATGCAAAAGGTATTAAGACGATAAAGAGAAAATTTGAATTTCTTCCAAGTATTTATACTCAAAAAAATAACGTCTCAAAAGAGGAGTATTCTGCTCAAACTATGCAAAAACTATATGCTATTTTAGAAAGTGAGGTAATAAAAAATAGCAAAAATACCTCTTTAATGGGTGAGTGGGAAGGATGGATTTTTGTAAATAAATTTTTCAAACAAATTCAAAAAGATATTTCCAAAACCAATAGAAAAATGTCTTTATCAAATAAGGAAAACGTGAGTTATGTCTTTAATGAGGAAAGATTTGCTCTCATTGAAAATCTGAAAGACAAATCAAAGAATATTCTGTTTGATAAGTTCACTCATCGTTTTTTTCCTGCCTCTGAGCTACTTTGCGAAATAATTACTTACTTTTTTGAGCCAAAAAAGTTATATTTGTTTGACAAGACCAATAATAACAATAACTTAGTAGTAGGTAAATATTCCCCTATTTCAACAGAGACTGATGCAGTTTTTTGTAGTCCTAATTCTAAGTTAGAAATCGCTGGAACACTGATTTCTATGGGCATGTTAGATAAATTAATTGAAAAAGGAATTTTAATATAAAAAATACATAATTGAAATTCTTACAAGACAAATATAAAATTACGTTGATGATATAGATTTATTTCTGCTTAACCTTTTTAATCCCTTTACAATGATGCCGAGAGGCTATATATTTTACTTTTTAATTAACCTCTTTGTCGTATTTTATGCTAATACTGCAAACGGACAACAAGACACTACCATTTTTCTTTTGGATAGTTCTCTTGCATTCTCTGCTCAAAAACTAGAGACGGAGTTTGAAAAGTTGAATCATATAGCAAAACTATCTTCATCAGATTCTACCCAGCAACTAGCTATCTTAGACTCTCTCATACAGTTTTATAAAGAAAAAAACACAAAAAAATTCAACTACTTTCTTTCAGAAAAACAAAATCTAAAGTTTAAGTATATTTTGCCATTAGAGCTTCCCAAAAAAGGGCAAACTCGTATTAAGGAAAGTTTAGGTATTTGGAAAGATACAACAAATGGAACTGCTACGATTGAGGATATTATCAATAATCCGAATATTACTTTTAGTAAAAATAATATTACTTATGCCAATATGGAAGTGGGTGCTTACTATTGGATACGTGTAAAACTGGTGGGAAATGGAGTAAGAGATGAAAATGTAGCTTTGCAAGTTGGTTCTGTGTTTGAAACGTGGTCAGAAATTATTTTTTATGAGCCAGTAGAAGATGAAGCCTTTCGCATAGAACGTTCAGGAACTGATGTAGACCCAGAAAATAAACCTGTAAAACAATGGCGCAATTATTTTAATATTGATGTGCCATCCGAATCAGAGGTTACTGTTTATATTAGAATACACTCCAATGCAAAGCGTTTCCATCCCAAATTTATTTATGCTTTTATAGAAGATGCTGCAAATGTCAGACAAGGAGCAGATGAGTTTACGTATGCACAAGGAATTTTTCAAGGGATTTTGTGGGTAATGGCGTTCTATAATCTTCTTCTGTTTTTTATTATTAGAGACAAACTCTATATCTACTATGTCTTGATGATTGTAGGAATACAACTCAATGTTTTTTACTATTACAGATATATTTATTTCCTATTCCCTACTTCCCACCTTCTTATACGTTCTTGTATCGTGATATCTCATTTATTTATGATTGGTGGAGGGCTGTTGTTTTTAAAGAGTTTTTTAAATGTAAAAGAGTTATTGCCAAAATGGAACAAGATTATCAATGGTATCAATTACGTATTAGCTATTGCTGTTATTGCCTATATTTCCAATAACTTACTCTCTTCTACGCCCGACTGGAATGACAAAGTAAACATTGGTGGATATTCACTGCTCATTATTCTCTCTATTGCTTTAATTTCTATTATCCTTGCATTTATGATTGGGGTAATGACACTTCGAAAAGGATATCTAGCAGCTCGTTATTACCTTATTGCTACAAGTGGATTATTAATAGGAGGTTTCTTTTATGCGATGTCATATTTATTCTATTTGAATGGTGTAGAAGTAGAATCTGATATATTTACGTATTTATTTCAAGCTGGAGTAGTGGTTCAGTTAGTATTTTATGCGCTAGGAATTGGCTATCAAGTCAATCGACTAGAGAGAGAAAAGTCAGATGCACTCGCAGAAAACTTAGAGCTACAAAAAGAAACAACTACACTTTTAGAGAAAAAGGTAAAGCAAAGAACAGTAGAAATAGAACAACAAAAAGAAGAGATAGAAGCCATAAATACTTCCTTAATGGAGCAAAAAGGCTTGATGGAAAAGCGCAACAACGACATCACTTCTAGTATAAATTATGCAAGACGTATTCAAGATGCTGTTTTACCAGATTTGAGAACCTTTAAAAAGAATATTCCAAATTGTTTCATTCTCTACAAGCCTAGAGATATTGTTTCTGGAGATTTTTATTGGTTTGCTAAGAAAGACAATCAAATTATTGTAGCTGCTGCCGACTGTACTGGACACGGTGTTCCAGGGGCATTTATGTCTATTTTGGGTGACTCTTATCTCAATCAGATTGTTAATTTGCAAGGCATAACAAAGGCAGATTCTATTTTGAGCCGTCTGCACGGACAAATTCGTAGAGCTTTACGCCAATCTAGCACAGAGAATAAAGACGGAATGGATATTTCCATCTGTGTAATAGATTTAGAACAAAAACACGTTACTTTTGCAGGTGCAAAGCGTCCACTTCTTTACATCCAAAACGAAACTATTTTTGAGATAAAAGGAGACAAACATTCTGTTGGAGGCTTCCAAACAAAAGCAGAGAATGCTTATACTTCACATCAAGTAAATTTTGATGAACCTACTACTTTCTACATTTTTTCTGATGGGTATGTCGACCAGTTTGGAGGAAAGCAAAATCGTAAGTTTATGACTAAAAGGTTCAAGCAACTGCTTTTAGATATTCATAAAGAACCTATGGTAAGGCAAAGACAGCTCCTTGCACAAGAGTTTGACGACTGGAAAGGAAATAACAAACAAATTGATGATGTGATTGTGGTAGGGTTTCAAGTGTAGATTTTGCTAACAAAAATAAATCTGAAACTTTGCTAAGTGTTTTTCGTACACTAAGATAATTTTATTATATTGCATATCATTATAATCAACTACAATTTATCTTTTATGAAAATCACTAGAAACCTATACAGTAGTAATCTTACTTTACTAACCGACCTCTACCAACTTACAATGGCACATGGCTATTGGAAAGCTGGAATGACAGACAGAGAAGCCGTTTTTAATCTATTTTTCCGACGCAATCCCTTCAAAGGTGGTTTTGCTGTTGCATGTGGATTGAGCTATGTTATAGATTTTTTGGAAAACTTCAATATTTCAGACGAAGATGTAGCCTATCTTTCTACGCTCAAAGGAAACGATGATGAGCCACTTTTTGACCCAAAATTTTTAGACTATCTCCAACAATTAGAATTTACTTGTGATGTAGATGCCGTAGAAGAAGGTTCAGTTGTTTTTCCACAAGAACCACTCATTCGTATCAAAGGCTCACTCATCCAATGCCAAATTTTGGAAACCTTGCTTCTCAATATGGTAAACTTCCAAACGCTTATTGCTACAAAGTCTGCACGTATTTGTTTGGCTGCAAAAGGACAAGATGTATTGGAGTTTGGACTTCGAAGAGCACAAGGAATAGATGGAGGATTGGCTGCTAGTCGTGCTGCCTATATCGGTGGTTGTGTAGGCACTTCCAATGTTTTGGCTGGAAAACTTTTTGGTATTCCTGTGAAAGGAACACATGCTCATAGTTGGGTGATGTCTTTCGAATCTGAAATTGAAGCCTTTGAAACCTACGCTGAAGGTTTGCCTAATAATTGTGTGTTTTTAGTAGATACCTATGACACCATTGAAGGAGTAAAAAATGCTATCAAGGTAGGAAACAAACTCAAAGAAAAGGGTTATAAGTTTGCTGGAATACGCCTAGATTCTGGCGACCTTGCCTATTTGAGTACGAGAGCTAGAGAGCTTTTAGATGCTGCTGGTTTTGAAGATACAGCAATTGTGGCAAGTAACGATTTGGATGAGCATATCATTGATAGTTTGAAACAGCAAGATGCAAAGATTGATGTTTGGGGAGTAGGAACGAAAATGGTAACTGCCTACGAACAACCAGCACTTGGGGGAGTTTATAAACTCTCTGCATTAAGAAATAAAGAAAATACAGCTTGGGATTACAAAGTGAAATTATCCGAACAAGCTATCAAAATTTCTACACCAGGGTTACAGCAAGTACGCCGTTTTTATGCAGATGGAGAGTGTATTGGAGATGCTATTTATGATGAGGAAAACAAACCCACTTCTGAAAATTGGACTATCGTTGACCCAATGGACATGACACGCCGTAAGAAAATGTCTAGCCAAGAAGGAGACTACAAAGACCTTTTGAAACCTATTTTTGTGAAAGGAAAACGTGTATATAAAAAACCAGAACTTGCAACTATCCGAACAAAAGTACAAGAAGAACTTGCTACGCTTCACCGAAGCATCAAACGTTTTACCAACCCACATTCATATCCTGTTGGGCTAGAAAAAGGACTTTACAACCTAAAAACTGACCTTATCTTGAAACTAAGAGAAATCAATGAATAATTAAAAATTGAGGTGGTGTTGTAAAAAGTATGATGGAGGATATTGGTCATCAGTGAGACACCAACAATAATTCATATTCAATATCAAAATATAAATGCTCGTCATACTTTGTGTAACACCACTAAAATTGAAAATGAACAAATAGGTTAAAGGCTCGCCTTTAACAAATAAACCATCAATTAAAAAAATAATTTTTCAATTCATTTACAGAATTAACGTCAAATTGGGTAGTGATATAAGAAAGTATCATTGCCCAAATTGTGGCACTCCAAAGCATGTGAAAAAAAATACGTTTTTTATCTTCTCCAAACGAGACGGCAATGATTGTTCCGACAATGGGAGAAAAAATAACAGGAGTTAGGAAAGCTACACCCACAATTCCATATTTTCGCCATATTTTTACAATATTTCGGCTGCGCTTGGAAAATATTTTACGTTTCTTACGAAAGTTTCGGAAATACCAATTTCGTATCGAAATACCAAAAAATGTAAAGATAATTACGCTAGTCATCATTCCTAAAACAGTAATCAAAACTGTTTCGAAGTACGAAAAACCACGCACAGCACCACCCACACATCCAAAAATAAATTTGAACATGCTCATGGCAAAAACTACTAAGTAATCTATTAGGCGTTGCATAAATTAAATGTACAAGGAATAATTAAGAATTGATAATTATTAAGGGTAAGTTCTGTAAAAAGATAGTTTTTTTTAGGGTTTGATAAGTAAGCTCATGTTCTTATATCATATAAAATTCATTTTGTAATAATTACTTAAATTGCCCTACATATTTAAAAAATGTTATCACAGTTAAATTTTGTACACCAGTCTTCCAGACTGGTCTGTAAAATCCAAAACATAGGTTTTGGATTGAAATAAAGTCTTTTTAGTCTTTGTCGTCAGACTGGAAGTCTGACCTACGTAAATAACCGTGATAACCTTTAAAGTAATTTATTATCCATTGTTCATTATTAATTTTCAATTATCATATTATGTTTAAAATTTCTACACACAAAATCACGCTTTTGGTTTTGTCTTTATTTCTTTTTTGTTCCTCTGTATTTGCACAACAAAAAGATTCCCTTTTGCTCAAATATGTTCAACATATCAATGAAAAGGATATGGAAAAACATCTTTCCATTTTAGCTTCTGATGAATACGAAGGAAGGGAAACTGGAGAGAAAGGACAAAAAATGGCAGCCGAATATATCGCTAATCACTTCAAGAAACTAGGGCTAGATGCTCCTGTAAATGGTTCTTATTTTCAGAAATTTATCATCAACAAAACGAGTCTTACTGAATTTAGAGTAGAAACACTTACAGGAAAAATTGAATTGTCTAAAAATGAAATTATTGTTGTAAATTCTTTCAAAGAAGATAGAAATAAAGAAGATTATGATATTGTCTTTGCTGGTTACGGACTAGAAGATAAAAATGAAAATGGTTTTTCATCCTACCGAAATATTGATGTAAAGAATAAAATTGCTGTTGTAATGACAGGCATTCCAAAAGGCAAGGAAAGCCTTATTCCAGACGAAGAAGCTAGAAAGTCTATTTATTTACAGATGAGATTTAAAGCCAAATTAGCTAAAGAAAAAGGAGCAAAGGGGGTTATTTTCGTAACAGGTAAGTCAGAATATACACTCTTCGACCAGATGTATGGGCATTACTTCAAAGATCCAAAATGGGAATTGCCTTCTGAAAAAAAGCAAGATACTCCAGATTTTTTGATGGCTCTTTCTACTACTGACAAACTTCCAAATCTTTTAGGCTATACCGACAAAAAATGGAATAAAGTATTTAAGAAATGGAATAAAAAGAAAAATATTTTGGAAGGCAAAGCTAATGTTTTTTCTGAAACTAAAATAGAAAAAGTAGAAACTGAAAATGTACTGGGATATTTAGAAGGAACAGACAAAAAAGAAGAACTCATAGTATTGACAGCACACTACGACCATATCGGAATCATTGATGGAAAAATCCATAATGGAGCAGATGATGATGGCTCTGGAACAACAGCCATTTTAGAACTTGCAGAGGCATTTGCTAAGGCAAAAAGTGAGGGCAATGCACCACACAGAAGTATATTATTTATGCTCGTTACTGGTGAGGAAAAAGGACTTTTAGGCTCTAGTTATTATTCTGACAACCCTGTTTTCCCTCTCAAAAATACAGTCTCTAATCTCAATATTGATATGATTGGAAGAATGGATAAAGCTCACGAAGGAAATCCAAATTATGTTTATATTATTGGTTCTACAATGCTTTCAACAGAATTACACAATCTTAGTGAAGCAACAGCTAAAATGTATGCTCCAAACGTAAAGTTAGATTATACTTACAATTCTAAAGACGACCCAAATCGTTTTTATTATCGTTCAGACCATTACAATTTTGCAAAACACGACATTCCGGTCATCTTTTATTTTAATGGAGTTCATGAAGACTATCACCAACACACTGACGAGGTAGATAAAATTCATTTTGGAAAAATGGAAGCAATAAGTAGATTAGTTTTTGCCACAGCTTGGGAGCTTGTCAATAGAAAAGAGAGAATTAAGAATGATTAACAGGATTAAGTCATTAGAGTTTTTTTAAGTACAAAGCACCAAGTTAATATTGTTTGTCATACTTGGTGCTTTTTATTTGTACATTTTTTATAGGCTACATAAATAGATTTTTTAGGTAAAATAAATTTTAGTCAGCTATTACTTATAAATCATAGAAAATCGCTTTTTTAACTTTATTATTTTTTTTATATTTAGTCGGTAATTAATTTTTCTACTTCTCAAAATAATAGGTCTTTAGTGTCAGTCTCTATGATTCTATAACCACAATTTTTTTATTACACATATATCATATTTTTATGCAAGTATATAACAGTAACTTTCTACAAATAGATGCCTTTGACGACCAAAAACTACTAGAGCTGACTTGGCTAAAAGCAACTGTTGATATGACTGATGAAGAGTATAGAAATGAGCATTTAGAACTTCTAAAGTTTATGCTAGAACAGAAAACACAAAAAGTAGTAGGAAATGTAAAAGATTTAGGTTTTGTGGTAAATCCAGATACACAAGAGTGGATGAATATTAATGTTTTTGTTCCTGCTATAGAAGTTGGTTTTCACAAGTTAGCTGTTGTGATGAGTTCCGAGTTTTTGGCACAGCTTTCCATAGAGCAAGTGATGGAAGAAAAAGAAGGGCAAAAGATAACAACACAATATTTTGATAATGTAGAAGAGGCTAGAGAATGGATTATGATGTAAAATATATTTTCTAGGAGAGTGCTGGATATGTTGCCATTGTTGAGCTATAAAATAAAAGCAAAATCTTGAGTACTCTAGCTTTATAATTAATTAAAAAATCAAAACAATATTTGACAAACGATTTACCACTATCTAGTTGTTTTAAAGGAATTTAAAAATGGGGAACACTTTACAATTATATACATCTTTTTACTCAAACTATCCAGATGCAATTCTACTTCTTGAAAATGAAGAAATTATTTCTAGTAATGCGCTTGCTCAAAAGCTCTTGAAGATAGATGACGAACAGCAACTGTTGGGCAAAAAGCTATCAAACTTTTCTGCTAATCATTCTCAAACAAACACGCAGCTACTTTCTTATTTGGAAACATGTGGTAAAGAAGGTAAAACAGAGTTTGATTGGAATTTTGAAAGCAACAAAAAGATTATTCCTACAAAAGTATTTTTATCAAAACTAGAAATAGGTGATAAAATGCTAACACAGGTTATTTTGCGTGGTAATGCAGAAGAGCAACATCATCATCAACAATTAAAAGCTATCACAGAAGCACTAGACAGAAGTGCCATTATTTCTATTGCAGATAAAAAAGGTAAAATTACAAAAGTAAATAAAGAGTTTTGTAAAGTTTCAAAGTATAGTGAAGAAGAACTTATAGGCAAAGACCATAATATTGTCAATTCGGGTTATCATACCAAGGAGTTTTGGCAACAGATGTGGCAAGATATTTCAAGAGGCAAGACGTGGAGAGCAGATGTAAAAAATAAAGCCAAAGATGGTTCTCATTATTGGGTCGATACGGTCATTAACCCAATGCTAGATAATAATGGCAAAGTAATGAGTTATCTCTCTATTCGATATTTGATTACAGATAAGAAAGAAAAAGAGTTTGAAATTCAAAATGTACAAGAAAAACTACGAAAACAAGCTGAACAGTTTCATTTAGCCGTACGGGGAACTGCTGATGGTATTTGGGATTGGCAAATTCTAACCAATACAATTTATTTTGCTCCAAGATGGAAAGAAATGTTAGGGTATAAAGAAGATGAGCTTGCCAATTCTTTTGATACCTTTAATGAACTTCTATATGAAGAGGATAAAGAAAGAGTATCAGAAAACTTAAATCAGTTTCTTGAAGGGAAAATAAAAGACTATGATATAGAGTTCAGAATGAAAACCAAAGATGGAGGTATAAAATGGATTCATACTAGAGGAGCTTTACTTAGAGATAAGGATGGAAACCCTATGCGTATGGCTGGGGCGCATGCAGATATTACCAAAAGAAAAGAAGAGGAACAAGAACTCAGAAGACTTCAAAAAGAATTATTTGTAGAAAAAAACCTATCTGAACTTATCATCGCCAACATTCCTCAAGCTGTTTTTTGGAAAGATTTAGATTTTAATTATTTAGGTTGTAATAAATTATTTGCAGAGGGGGCTGGAAAAGATTGTGCTGACGAAATTATAGGAAAAAGTGATTTTGATATGCCATGGGCTAAGCATGCTGGCTTATATCGTAAAGATGATAAGCAAATAATGGAACAAAACGAACCTAAACTAGGAATTGTTGAACCACAAATTACAGCAGATGGAAAAGAAAGATGGGTTAGAACAAATAAAATACCTCTCAGAGATGAAAAAGGGAAAGTATTTGGTGTTTTAGGGATGTATGAAGATATTACAGAACAAAAAAGTAAAGAAGCACTCATACAAGAACAAAATGAGAAACTCCTACTTTCTGAAATGGAATTACGCCAAAATATGGAGATTCTGCAAATGACACAAGAGGAAATGTTGGAGAAACAAGAGTTGGTAGAAAAACAAAACAAGAAACTCTTTTCTAGTGAAGCTATCCTCAAAAAAGCATTGAGTAAGATGAAAATTCAAGAATCAGACCTCAAAGACACGGTAGAAGAGCTACAAAGTCAAGAAGAAGAATTGAGGCAAAACATGGAAGAGTTGAGTGCTACACAAGAGGAAATGGTAAAAAAACAGATTTTGGTAGAAAAGCAAAAATCAAAACTAGAGGCAAATGAAGCTGTTTTGAAAAAGGCTTTAGAAAAAATGAAAAAACAGGAATATGTTTTAAAGGAAAGTGTAGAGCAGTTACAAACTCAAGAAGAAGAGTTGAGGCAAAACATGGAAGAGTTACATGCTACACAAGAAGTATTGGCAAATCAAAAAGAAGAACTAGAACTAACCAACAAACAAACTACAAAAAGTATTCAGTATGCTCAAACTATTCAGAGTGCGTTTTTACCACCTCAAAGTAGTTTTGATAATTTGTTGTCTGAGAGTTTTATAATATATAAGCCTAAAGATATTGTTTCTGGAGATGCTTATTGGCTTTCTAGTCATGAAAATAAAATACTTATTGGTGTAATTGACTGCACAGGACATGGCGTACCAGGAGCATTTATGAGCTTGGTGGCAAATAATTTATTGAACGAAATTATAAATCAAAGAGGTATTATACAACCTAATCTCATCCTTAATGAACTTCATAAGGGAGTTGTACAAAAACTCAATCAGAGAGAAGGGGCAAATAATGATGGAATGGATTTATCACTTTGTTTATTAGAACCAGCAACTGACAATACTACTAGACTTACTTTTGGTGGAGTAAAACAAAATCTATATCTCTGCCGAGGACAAGAACTCTTAGAGCTTAGAGGCAATCGTCGTTCCATTGGGGGAAGTAAAAGGCTAGATGATAGAAAGTATGAACAAGAAAGTATTATACTGGAGGCAAAGGACGCCATTTATTTAGCTACTGATGGTTATGCAGACCAAGCCAATGAGGAACGAAAGAGTTTTTCTAAAAAAAGGTTTAGAGAACTCATACAAGAAGTAGGACAGTTATCCATGAAAGAACAAGGTAAAATATTTATAGCCCAACTTGAAGACCATCAGAAAGATACAGCTCAAAGAGATGATATTACACTGATTGGTTTTAGAGTTTAGATTATTACTAATAAAACTTATTTTTTAATCTCAAAAAACTAATCATTATGGTCGACTACCATAACATATTAAACCCTCAGAGTGCAGTTCTTTACTACAAAGGACCTTTTGATAGAGAAATTTTAGCAAATATTAGCTCACAGCTACGTCGTAGGTTTGCAGATAACCCACGTATGAGTGCCAAATTATTTTCTATTTTTATAGAGTTAGCACAAAATATTTCTTATTACTCAGCTGAATCTAATTTTTTTTATGATGATTCAAAAGAGAAAAATATTCTATATGGAGAAAATGACCGTGTAAAAAACCATGGAGTAGGAACTGTAGTGATCCATAGTGAAGGTGATGAAATTATTCTGAGTGCTGGAAATCTTGTTCCAACAGATAAAGTCCAAGATATTATAATAAAGTGTGAAAAAATAAACTCACTAAGTACAGAACAACTTAGAGAATTAAAAAAAGAAGTCAGAAGCCAAGAGCGAAAAACTGACCACATAGGAGGAAATATTGGACTCATACAGGTAGCTCTAAAATCTGAGCATCCCTTGCACGTACAAGCTAAAGTAATAGATGACATAAATTCATTTTTTATTATTTCATCTACTATTGAGAAATAAATCTTATCAAAAATTATTAACTATTATATAACTATGTTTTTAGAAAATGGAAAAAATTTAGTGGTTCAAGCTAAAGAAGGAACTCATTTTGTTCCTTATGTAAACTTTAATGCAGATGAAGAGTACTGCCGTTTAGAAGGTGAGTCATATTTAGAAGATGCTTTTGAGTTTTATGAAAATCTAAACAAATGGTTTGAAGAATATTTTAAACTACACGAAAAAGTAACTATAGATTGCAAATTATCATATTTTAATACCAGCTCATCAAGAGCAATTCTTGATTTGTTTAGGCTTTTAAAGGACTATGAGAAGAAAGGAAAGAAAATTACAGTAAATTGGTATTATCCTGAAGAAGACCACGATGATATGAGAATAGAGGGAGAAGATTTTATGGATGAGAGTGATCTTAAACTAAATATTATGAGTTACTAATACAAAAATAAAAACTCGTGGAAAAATCTTATTTCTACGAGCTTTTTTATTCTAAATATAATTTAAATGATGTTTGACATAACTTTTGAGCAATAATACCATTTTTCTACTATCTGGCACACGAACACGCTTCGAAAGAATAGTTTGTGCTGAAGATTGTTTTATTTTATTAAAGAGTTTGAGATAATATACGTATGCCAAATAAACTCCCATTCTTGAGGTTTTAGGAAGTCTCAATATAGCCTCATAAGCTGCATCAAAATCTTTCTGAATATCATTTTCTATTTGAATTTTTGCATTTGCATCAAACTTAGAATAATTGACATTTGGGAAATATACTCTTCCACGCTCATCAAAATCGCTTTTCATATCTCTTAAAAAATTGACTTTTTGAAAAGCAGCACCAAGACTTCTTGCTCCAGCCTTCAAACTTTCATAAAGCTCACTATCATTCTCACAAAAGACTCTCAAGCACATCAGTCCTACCACTTCTGCCGAACCATAAATATACTCGTTATATTTATGGCTATTGTATTCTTTTTTGTCTAAATCCATTTTCATGCTTTCCAAAAAGGCTTCTATAAGCTCAGTTTCGATAGAATATTTGTCCACCACAAGTTGAAAAGAATGTATAACAGGATTAGTGCTTATTTTTTCATCAATCGCTCTGTATGTATCTTCTCTAAAACGAGCAAGTAAATTTGCCTTGTCATTGTTGTGAAAAGTATCTACAATTTCATCAGCATAGCGTACATATCCATAAATGGCATAAATAGGAAAATGTAACTTTTTATGAAGGGTTTGAATACCTAGCGTAAAAGAAGTGCTGTAATGTTGTGTAATGAGTTTACTACACTTCAAAGCCGTTGTATTGTAAAGTGCCATAGAATCTGAAATCGTATCAGTTTCTATTTTTTTTGTTGATGGTGAAGTGGTAATAGTGTTCATTAGTAGCTTTACAATTTTTCTTATAAAACGGAATAGTGAAGTTGTTGATTATATTGTCAAAATAAAAAAACGCACACTTTTGTTTGAAAAAAGTGTACGTTTTTTTTATTTTCTTTATAAAAAATCATTAGTTTTTAGAAGCATATACTTTCAGATTTCCTTTCAATTCCTTACGGGCAATATGAATACGGTTTTTTACTGTACCAATAGGGATTTCCAAACGCTCTGCAATTTCATAATATTTGAAACCTCTAAAATGCATCATAAATGGTACTTTGTAAGCATCATCCAATTTCTCAATCGCACGAACTACATCTTGCATCATAAAGTCTCCATACGCTCCATTAGCTGCAACATGATTTGGAGAATTTAAAAAGTGTAAGTTTTCAGTTGTGTCAATAAACGTATTACGACGCACCAAACGCTGATAGTTCGTAATAAACGTATTTTTCATAATTGTATATAACCAAGCTTTAAGATTTGTTCCTTCTGTAAATTTCTCACGATTAGAGAAAGCTTTAAGGATAGTTTCTTGAAGCAAATCATTAGCTTCATCAGAATCTTTAGTAAGTTTTAATGCGAAAGGACGTAAAGAATACGCTATTTTTTGTAGTGCAAATCCAAATTCGAAGGCTGTCATAGTTAAAAAAATTTTGGGTTTGTAGAAAAATGTTTTTTCTGAGTTTGTTTAATACAAATCTACTATTTATTAAACAAGTATCCAAATTTCTGTGTAATTATTTAGTTAAAAAAGTTGAACAAAAGGTTGTTTGTACAATTGTTTTGAAAATTTATATTTCAAATACTACTAAATATAGCATTTTTTGCGTTAAATCCAAATTTTGAGAGATTATAGATATGTAAACTTTATATGAAGCATACAAAAATCAACAATCTATCTAATTTGACTTTTTGTTCGTATGGAAAATGAATTTTTGAATAGTGAACTATGTAGAAAACAAAAATTAAGGTTAAAAAATGAAGTCTAGTAGTTAGGCTAAACTCATATAAAAGTAGAGAAAGAATAAAAAATGTTTTCTCTACTGCTTGAACTAACGTAATCTAATTTGAAAGGTTACAAATACTGAAAAAAAGTTTCAAAAAAGTTTATTTTTTTTCTGAATTTCCATCTTTTGAGGGTATCAATTCTATAACTACACCTCCAAAACGAGCTTCTTTGGCTTCGCATTTTTGCTTACTTACATAACACGTCGTATGCTCATATTCTTCTTTACCGTCGGCATCTGCATAAAAACCAATTATTCCACTTGCCAAGTTGCGATTATAAAACTTTACATAACGTCCATGTCCGTCAGTAGCACGTCCTACACAAGATTTACAAAGTTCGTTAGGATAGTTAGAGTCATAAAATATTTCATTTTGACAAATAGGGCAAGAGGATGTTTTCATAAAATAAAGGGAATAATCTAATTTGTTTAAGTTTGTTTGTTATATAAAGCAAATATAATCAACCTCAGTTAAACAAAAAATAGCATGCGAGCTGTAATCTAAAAATATTAGCAATATGTCGTTATAAGAAGAGATTTTTTGATAAAAATGACGAACTTTGTATGTTTATAGTAATAAAATGCTGCTCTAATAATTGTTGATACAATTAGTCATTGCTTTACAATCAGTTGCTTCTTTTATTCTAGTTTTGTTATATAATTTTACTTCAATTTGTCACTTTTTCAATCCTTTTCTGATGCTCAAAATATTTCTTCTGCTGAAAGAACAACACTTTTTGCTGAAGTAATTATTCCTGTGCCTCTCAAAACTACTTTTACCTATCGTATTCCTTTTGAACTCAATGATTTTGTTCAAACAGGTGTTCGTGTGGTTGTTCCTTTCGGAAAAAAAAGAGTACTGACGGGGATAGTGAAATCTGTTACAGATAAAGCACCTAAAGGCTATTCGGCAAGATATATTTTGGAACTCTTAGATGAAAATCCAGTGGTTACGCCTACTCAGCTTTGGTTTTGGCAGTGGATTGCATCATACTATATGTGTTCTGTTGGGGAAGTAATGAATGCAGCCTTGCCTTCTGGTTTGAAATTGAGTAGTACGAGTAGGTTGCAACTCCATCCAGAATGGAAAAGTGGAATCGGTAAGGAAGACATTGAGCAAAAAAGAAAGGAATATAATCTGTCAGACGATGAAATTAACCTTATCAATTTATTAGAATTAGAAAGCTCTCTTACTTACGAACAAGCTGGGGAAAAACTGAATTTAAGAGATATTTATCAAATCATCAAAAAACTCACGCAAAAGCGAATTGTTATTATTTTTGAAGAGCTAAAGGAAAAATATAGCCCACTTAAAGAAAAACAAATTCGAATTGCCAAAAAATATGCTTCACAAGAAGGAATTGCTAAAGCCTTTACTCACACAACACGAAGCAAAAAACAGGAAGAAGTTTTGCTGACTTATCTCTCCAAAAATCCTATACAAGATTATCCTAAAAGCATTTCGAAGAAAGAACTTTTAGGAGAAAATTTGTCTCCTAGTTCGCTCAAAACCTTAATTAGAAACGGAATATTTGAAGAATTTGAAAAAACACTGTCTCGTTTTGAGTTTGAAGATTGGATACAGGAAACTTCAAGTATAAATTTAACTTCTACCCAAGAAAAAGCTGTTCATCAAATTTTTGAGCATTTTCAAGATAAATCTACTGTTTTACTGCACGGCGTTACAGGAAGTGGAAAAACAGAAATGTATGTCAGTCTGATAGAACAAGTTCTACAAAGTGGAAGTCAAGTTTTGATGCTTTTGCCAGAAATTGCTCTTACAAGCCAAATCGTAGTGCGTTTGAAGCGTATTTTTGGAAATGCTGTGGGAGTGTATCATTCTCGTTTTTCAGATAATGAGCGTGTAGAAGTGTGGAAAGGCGTTTTGAATGGCGATATAAATTTTGTGATTGGTGTTCGTTCGTCAGTTTTTTTGCCTTTCGAACATCTAGGCTTGATTATTATTGATGAAGAACACGACCCTTCGTATAAGCAATACGACCCTGCGCCACGTTATCACGCTCGTGATGCTGCACTTGTTTTGGCGCACAAACATCAGTCAAAGGTTGTTTTGGGTTCGGCTACGCCATCAGTAGAAAGTTATTATTTAGCTCGGCAAAAACAATACGGTTTGGTAGAAGTCTTACAGCGTTTTGGTGAGGCTACTCTGCCACAAATACAACTTGTAGATTTGAGGGAATCTAAAAAACGAAAAGAACTCAAAGAACAATTTACGCTAGAGCTTTTTGAGCAAATGAAAACAGCTTTAGAACAGCAAGAGCAGATTTTACTTTTTCAAAATCGTCGTGGATATGCACCCTTTTTGAGTTGCGAGGAATGTGAATGGATTCCAGAATGTCAGAACTGTTCGGTTAGCTTGACGTATCATCAAAGAGCGCAAGAGTTGCGTTGTCATTATTGTGGTTTTTCTACGCAAGTTCCTCAAAACTGTTCTGCTTGTGGTTCTACCAAAGTATATCCAAAAGGTTTCGGAACACAAAAAATAGAGGAAGACTTACAAGTAATGCTCCCAGAAAGTAGAGTTGCAAGAATGGATAAAGATACTACTCGCACACGTACAGGCTATGAAAAAATTATTGAAGCCTTTGAAAAGCACGATATAGATATTTTGGTTGGAACTCAAATGATAACCAAAGGGCTAGATTTTGAAAAGGTAAATCTAGTAGGTGTTTTTGATGCTGATAGAATTTTATTTTTTCCAGATTTCCGTTCATCAGAGCGTTTTATGCAGCTTATTATGCAGGTAAGTGGGCGTGCAGGACGAAGAAGTGGAGAGGGAAAAGTAGTCATTCAAACATATTCTCCTTCACATCCTTTGTTTTCTATCATTGGCTTGCACGATTATCAGACTTTTTATAATCAAGAAATTGTAGAAAGAGAGCAGTATCTCTATCCACCATTTTCAAGACTTATAAAACTAATGGTTAGACACGAAGAGCGAGAAACAGCCTATAAAGCAGCCATTATTTTATCTAAAAAATTACAATCTAAACTTGGAAATCAGCGTGTATTGGGACCCGAAGCTCCTATTATTGAGCGTATCCGAAATAAGTTTCAACAGGCTATTTTGATAAAATTAGAACGCAGTCAGTTTGCTTTAGGAAAAACAAAGGATTTTATTCAGTCTCAAATAGATGAACTTTATAAGGACAAGTCTTTTAAAAAAGTTCAGGTTGTTGTTGATGTGGATTTTGTTTAAGATTTTTTACTTTCCTCAAACCATTCTAATCCTTTTTCTACAGAGTCAAATAAACGCATGTGGTAGCCAATCTCTTTGAGTGTGCTGTCTTCTACTAATTCTTCTGCTGAAAGCTGTGCAAAAAGATTTTCACTTTGAATAATGGCTTCGTATTTCATTCCCAGTTCTACCATTTTAGGATTAAATTCTGTCAGAAACCACTCGTTTGTTTCCTCAAATGACCCCTCTATATCTACAATTACAGAAATTAAGTGAGTAAATTTGTGTTTAGTTACTAAGTCTATTACTTTTTGATGACCAGTTTTGAGTTCGTCTGGCATACAGAAGCCTTTCCATTCTTGAAGTAGAATATGAGGATACTGCTCCAATTTATAGTATTGAGCATACGTATCTCCCAACTCATTTTGTATGTCTGTAAGAAGTGTCTTTTCCATGTATAGTTAATTTAGAAGAGGTTATTCTGAATAAATATACAATAAAAAAAGTCATTTTCAATTTTTGAAAATGACTTTTAATAGATATAATATTAGTATTGAGATTATTCTTCTCCTTTAGAGGCTGCATAATAGATTTTGAGAGCTTCTGTTTCACGAAGTTCTTCACGAACATCTATAACTACACCCATATCCAAACCAACATCTCCTTTTATAGCTACACGAAAACGATTTTTATCTACTTCGGGTACATTTGCCATAGCTTCTATCGCAAACTGTTGAATTTGGTCTAAGTTGATGAATACATCATTTACTTGAATACGAGGTGCTGTACCAAACTGGTCTGCTTCTTTTGGCTTACCGATATAAATATTGGCTACCAAATTGGCTTTTTCCATTTTCTGTACTTGATTTGCTTGTGGCAAAAGTACGTTTACTTTAAGTGTATTTTCTCTCATTACAGTAGAAACCATAAAGAAGAAAAGTAACATAAAAATAATATCTGGTAAAGCAGAAGTAGGTATTTCTGGATTCGCTTTGGCTTTCTTTTTAAAAGGCATGCTATTTCTAGTTTAGAAATGTTGTTTCTGTATAATTCATTGGTTACTAATTGGCTAAATTACTTTGCTCCTCCACTTCCTGTTGGCTCTGCATCAGAAACATTGAGAGGATATTTATCTTTCGCCATTTTGTAACGGTCTTTGTTTACTTGTGTGTCCTGCCTAGAGATTTCTAAGAAATCTTCCACAGTAATTTTCTCGCCCAGTTGTTTTGTCAGATATTCTGCTCTAAGTTCGTTGTAGGCTTGTAAAATTTCATCTAAAACAGCAAGATAGGTAGTATAATCTGTACCTCTGTCTGTTTTGATAGAAATAATAGCATCTTTCGGACTTACAGAAAGTTCTGGGTCTGCACCGTAGTTATTTACGTGTGCTTTGACTTCTTTTTTTATCTGACCTATTCTTCCTTCGTCTCCTTCAATTAAGAGTTCGTTACTAGAGTTGATAATAACTTTATAAACGTTTCGCTTATTGAGTTCTACTGGAGGAACTTCTCCTTCTGGTTTGGGAGCTAAATCTCTATAAATACCTTTCTCTGAAGCAATACGTGTGGTTACCAAGAAAAAGATAAGGAGTAGAAAGGCAATATCTGCCATCGAACTGGCATTTACCCCTGGGTCTTCACGTTTTTTCTTTCCCATAATTGAAAATTTCTTATTTAAATGAACGGCTTACTTCTCCGAAGATAGCACCAATAAAAGCTACTGCAATCATAACATACGTCATAATAAGTACGCCTCCAATATATTTTGAACCTTCTGCTGACATTTCAACATCTGGTGTTTTGACAGCTTCACCCTCTGCAAAAGCATAACAGATAAAGAAGACCACCACAAGAGCGACTAACGAAACGGCAATCTTTACAAGTGATTTAGGGTCTTGAGTAATGGCATAAATTAAAGGAAGAACAATAGCTGAAATCATAGCAAAACCCACAAGTACATAAGATAGAGGGATAAACCAATCTGCAACAGCATTACCTGTGATTTGGTCTTCTACCTTTGTAGGTAGTTTTACTTTTTCCATAAGTTCAGGAGTAACCTCCGTATAACCTTTTTCTTCTACGGCTTGCTTCAATGCAGCTTTCTTTTGTGCTGGATAGCCAGAGCATCCATATATGCCAAAAGCAACAAATAAAATTACAACAATGCCATAGATTATTAAAGAAAGATATTTTTGCATAATTCTTTTATCTAATGATGAGTATTCTGATTTGAAATGATAATGAAAGTGATTTCTAAGTTTGAAAAAAATAAAATGGGTGTATCATTACTTGGTGGTGTAACAATACACCCGATTTTATTTCAACTTTTGTCTTTAATTACTTAGAAAGGTCGTGTTTCATAAGCAAATCAATGAGAGAGATAGAAGCATCTTCCATATCTGTAACAATAGAGTCTATCTTAGATACACAGTAATTGTAAAAAATTTGAAGGATTACTGCCACAATAAGACCACCTACTGTTGTAAGAAGGGCTACTTTAATACCACCTGCTACGAGTGAAGGTTGAATATCACCTGCTGCTTGGATAGCATCAAATGCACCAATCATACCGATTACAGTACCCATAAACCCAAGCATTGGAGCAAGAGCGATAAAAAGTGAAATCCAAATAAGTCCTTTTTCTAATTTAGACATCTCTACTGAACCAGCAGACATAACTGTTTTTTCTACGATTTCAATACCACGGTTAGCACTCATTAAGCCTTGTGCAAAAATATCAGCAATCGGACCACGAGTTGCAGCACAAACTTCTTGTGCTCTAGTTACGCCACCTTCACGAAGAGCATCTTCTACTTTCGCTAATAATTTGTCTTTGTTGGTACTAGCAAGGTTAAGTACAATGATACGCTCAATAGCTACTGCAAGACCGATAATCAAACAGATAAGTACTAATGACATAAAGTCCCATCCACCTTCAATAAATTTTTCTTTGATAGCTTCGTGAGTAGTTTGGTCTTGGGCAACTGGAACAGCAGCAGCCTCTGCGTCAGCTTTTGCTTTTGCAGCAGCTTCTTCTTCAGCTTGTTGTTGTGCAGCAGCTTCTTCAGCAGCAGCAATAGAATCAGCCATTGCAACTGAATCTTCAGGAGTGAGGGGTTGGGCTTGTACTGTACCAATAGCGAAGAAGCAAATTAGGGCAAGCAGAGAAAATAATTTTTTCATATCAGTCTGAGTGATTTACGGAGTAAATAATCTTAATAATTTTAAGATATTATAGTTTAGCAGTTTGGGCTAAGGTTGTAAAATTAAAATTGACAACATCAAATCAAAACGAAAGTAATTACTGTGTTTTTTAGCAGGTAATTATTTAAAATTTTGATTCAATTAGTTAAAAACAAGTTTATTATCTTGAAATACGATTTGACAAAGTAATAAAATTTCAATCAAAAAAAATAATCTTTTCAGTTCTGCTGAAATAAATTATTTTAAAATTAACACAAACTGCTCAAATGGCTAGAAAGTCTTTATCAGAAACTTATGCTAAGCTAGTCTAATAATACAATTTGCGACCTAAAAGTAACATTTTAGTTTGAGATAATCAATAAAATATCATTCTTAGAGACAAGAACAGAAGTTTAATTGATTGATTTTTTATTATTTTAGTCTCTTTGCAGAGAGGAAGGGATTCGAACCCCCGATACCCTTTTGGGGTATACTCGCTTTCCAAGCGAGCTCCTTAAGCCACTCGGACACCTCTCTAAAGGTCTGAATCGATCAAAATACTATCTATTTTTAATCAATTCACAAATAAATCAAGAAAAAAGACGCTATGCAAATTTTATTTCATTTTTTTTGCTAATCTACCTCAACTTATTTTCATAATATCCGTTAGAAGCATTTTTTATTTCAAAAGACAAAGAAAATCACCACCTTTCTATCTTTAAACTCTCTTCATAGAAAGCAATGAGAAAGTTATCTTTGAGAATCTATCAAAATAATGTATTTTGTGGGAAATAACTTTAAAAGCTATTTTGTTATCCCTTACCTTATATAAAAGACTTGGAAAATAGTACAGAAAATTCAATTAATATCCCTTTGCCTTCCTCAAGTTTGAAGAGTGGACAAGGCTTGAAGAGAGTTTATAAACGTCCAGAGCTTCCAATTACGGCAGTTTTGGGTAGTGCTTTTCTTATCTATGGAATACTTTATCATGCTGCTGCATTTGCCGTGTTGGGAGCTGTATTTTCGTACGACAGAAGTAGTAGTGAGACTACAATTCTGATGAATATTCGTGATATAAGTTATATTGTTTTTACCATAGTAGGAGCGATTATAGTACCTCGTTGGTCTGCTAGAAATATTATTGTTGCTTGTCTTTCTCTGATGGCAATTTGCTCATTAGCTGTTTCTTTTCAGAGTCATAACTTTGCTTTAGCTGAATTTTTGTTTTGTCTTACAGGAGGTTCTTTTGCCCTTGTAAGGCTGGCTGCCTACTGGCTCATAAGTTTAGAATCAGAAAAAAAAGGACAACATGCAAGGCGTATTATGCACTTAGAAGGCATGTATCTGTTGGGAGTCGCTCTTAGTTATGGGCTTTTTTTGCCTTATATTCAAGATATTGACTCTTCTTGGACACACGCCTACTGGATATTGTTACCTTTTTTAATTATTTCTATAGGTTTTCAGTTTCTACATTATCATTATCCATTGCGAACCAAGCCTGAATCTTGGAAAAATGAGTTTCGACATGCGAGCAAATCCTTAAATGGATTATTGGTCAATTCTATTTTGATACTTTCTATTTTTTGTGTTTTTATTGCTTCCATTATCTATGTTCATTTTGAAGAGTGGGCTAATATTTTTGCTGTTAAACTTATAGATTTGCGAACCAAGCAGTTTTATAATTTAGGCGTATTGGCAGTTATATTTTTTGTTATGGCAGTAAGTCGTTTATTTATTGGAGTAATTTTACAACGAGCAGGACGCTTCATGATTTTTGTGTTCTGTATTGTGGGAGTGATATTACTTGTTCTATGGAATAGCGATATTTTTAAGGATACTATTATTATTGCAGCTTCTGAATTAAACAATATATCGCCGTATTCTTTACTTTTGGCAGCTACTGCATTTTGCTTAGCTCCAATTCTTCCAATTATTTATGCTGTGGTAATTACACAGGCTTCTGAAAGACAACAACCTTTAGTCATTGGGCTTTTATTGGGTATAACAACACTTGCAAAATTGATTTTTACATCTTTTTCTGTCAAATCATATGACTATTTTGTCGACTATACTGCTTTTTATCTGATATTGATTCCTTTAGCCTTACTGTTAGTATTATTCTTTTTAGCATATTCAGATTTGAGCAGAGATTCAAGACTTTTTCACAGAAAGGAAAAACAATCAAAAATACCGAAAAAAACACGTAGAACTATTGAGAAAAGATTCCAAATGGCGAGAAGAGAGGAACGAATAAGGAGAAAAATAAAAAAAGACTTGTCAAACTGACAAGCCTTCTGAGGTTGCGAGCG